>CALRCO010000012.1 GCA_943354645.1 Candidatus Nomurabacteria bacterium
GTTGCCACTAATACAAGCACGGTTGCGGTGAGTGCCTGGGGCATATCAATATGAATACATTTGAGGCCATTATCGAGTATAGTTTCTGTTGCTGTCATAATGAAGACATCATACCACACGTCCTATTTCCTCACCTTCTAGAAGAAGAAGTGCTTTCTTATACATTTACTTGTAGAGAAACGTATTTTTCCATTCGGTCACCATATGATCAAAATGATTACCATCAAATCCTTTCATCCGATCAGCGATGACATATTTTGCATTGATTCGAAAATCATCACGCAACCCCGTGTGTTGGATAAATTCTAAAATATTTTTAGAAAAACAGGCCGTATCTCCCACTGGACACACCCAACGTTCATACGGCGTGCCTTTTAATATCGGCGCGACACTATTTGCAGAAGTTACAATAACCGGCGTACTTGCCGCAAGTGCTTGCACTGCGCCCAGTGTTTCGTCGTCAACACGAGCTGTTGAGAGAAAGAGGTTTGCACCGCGGAAATAAGGCGCGAGTTTGAGTGGTGTATCTTCAAAGAAAATATGTGTATCAAGTCCCATGCGTTTAATTCTTCCTTTCAAATTATTTTTTTCAGCACCATCACCAATAATAAGCATACCCACTTGCTGATACTTCATAATCACCTCGCGCACAATATCAATTGCTAAATCAATATCTTGTTCACGTGATAATTCACTCGACATCACAATCATAAACATAACCCCAGGATATTTTGCGGTAAACGACATACGTTCATTGTCTGTTTCCATTGCTTCTACGTTTATAAATGTCGGGAGCACCGTGACTTGTTCTTGCCCTCTCGGCAACAAGTCCGCAACGACATCTTTATGGCGAGCGGACGATACAAGGACTCGCGTTGCGCGCGATACCACTTGTCCCACAATCCATTGTTTGAATGAATCTCGAAATGAGGCGAGTTTTGACATACTTAAATATTCTTTTCGATACTCCAAGAAAAAACGCTTCTTATATTTTTTTGCCGTGTATGCCGCGATAACGCCAGTAAGCAATGGACTGTCAGCAACAACAAGATTTGCACGGAGTTTGTTCTGCCATACACAGTGTTCTTTAATTATTTTTTTTGCAGACAAGAAAGCACTGATTGCACCTGCATTATTTGTTGGATACAGCCAGACATTAGTACTGATCTGCTCTATATTTTTTGCATTCTTTGCAGACGTAATGATAATGATATGGAGTTCACCTACGCGTTTTGCATATTCAAGCATAGTCGCGCGGTCTGGCGAATTTTGGTCAAAGAGTTGGACTTTATCGGTGATATACAGCACTCCAATAGCGTCAGGAAGTTTCGTTTCTTCAGTTGGTACGGCTGGGGCGACAGGTGCTACAGGCGCAGCCGATTGCTCCGCAATCGGCTGCGCAGATGGTATCTCTTGTTTCGGCATCACCGTAACCGGCGGTAATGGCTGAATAGTTGGTTCCATATATAAAATTATACCATAGGAAAAGCCACCCAATATTGGGTGGCTTTTCATCTCTTTTCTATATTTGTGATTTTATCTTCTCTACAAGCTCAACAATTGCAACTCGTTCCTGTTCTCCACTATCGCGATGACGGATGGTCACCGTATCGAGTAGTTCTGTTTTTTCTTGCCCTGAGGAATTCGAAGGGTCACCAATAGTGTCAAAATCGATAACAATACAAAACGGTGTACCAATTTCATCTTGACGACGATAACGCTTACCGATGTTGCCATTATCATCCCACATGACATTGCCAAATTCTTTTTTAAGCATACTAAATACAGTGCGAGCTTTTTCAACCAGTTCCGGTTTATTTTTCAACAATGGCGAGACCGCACACAACACTGGCGCGATAGATGGCTTCAATTTTAAATATGCGCGCATATTTTCTCCCTCCCCCTCTTCTCTGTAGGCAGACAAGAGCACTGCGAGTAATGCGCGGTCCACACCAAATGACGGTTCAATCACATGCGGGACAAACCGTTCGCCTGTTGCTTCATCAAAATAATCGAGCTTATGATTGGTGAGATCAAAATCGCCGCGATATGCCAAACCAAATAATTCTTTTCTACCAAATGGATAATCAAATTCGAAATCAATGGTGCGCTTTGAATAATGCGCGAGGTCGTCCTTCCCTACTTCGAGCTCATGCACATGACTCATATCAATGCCGACAGATTCCATCCATGAAAGCATTTCACCTCGGAAATGTTCGAAGTGCGTTTCCCATTGTGATGCTTCCGTAAAATATTCCAATTCCATTTGTTCAAATTCTCGACAGCGGAAAATAAAATCTCGCGGGGTTATTTCATTGCGAAACGCTTTACCTATTTGTGCCATACCAAATGGAAGTTTTGGATGATACGCATCGAGCGTATTTTTAAAATTCACAAATATGCCTTGTGCTGTTTCAGGACGGAGGTACGCGACACTTGCAGAATCTTCCGCAGCACCGATAGTCGTCTTGAACATCATATTGAACTGACGTGCGTCACCTAATGCGCCGCCGCAGTCCGCGCATTTTTCTTTATCTTCTAGTTGATCTGCGCGAAAACGATGATTACATTTTGTACATTCGACAAGTGGATCTGAAAATCCTGCAACATGCCCTGATGCTTCCCATACTTCATTGCGCATTAAAATTGCCGCGCGGATACCGTACATATCTTCACGAGCGGTTACAAATTGTTTCCACCACGAGTCTTTTAATTTTGACACAAGCTCGCCACCCAAATGGCCATAGTCCCATGTGCCCGCCAATCCTCCATAAATTTCTGAGCCTTGGAATATAAATCCGCGACGTTTGCAGAGACTAATTATTTTTTCCATTGTTGCTTGTTGTTCGTTTTGCATATATTCTGTGTTCCTTATTCTTATACTTATTGTACCTGCCCTCCTCCGCTTCCGTCCGTGGGTGTCGTCGTACTATTTCCTTTTGTGACATGTAGTGGTTTGTTCGTAAAGGTATCTATGCCATTTGCTTCAGTGCCCACTATTAAATTTGGCGTCATATTTATCTGACTTATTGACGGGATAAACCCAATTTGAAATGCAACTGATGTGTCAGGGCTGATAAACCCAGCACCAGCATTCACTTTGCCTACTTTCCAAGAAAGAGTGCGAGACGTTGGGTCATAGGTAAGCCCTGCAGTGGCTGGATATATTCTATTCTTAAACGTCACATACGATGGTAATGTTGCGTGCACCTCTACACCACTTGCAATATTTGCCGTATTTTTAATATTCCACACTATAGTATAAGTCGTTTCAACTCCCACATGAGGAGGTATGCCCCCTGTGTTTTGGAATGGACCAGCACTATAAAGTGTTTCTGTTGCCAACTGAAACAATGTGCCAAATTTTACACTTTTATGCAATACGTTCGTTACTTCGGTCACACCACCAAATCCTGATTGCTTACCACTCACATTTACTGAAAACGAAATCACTGGATTTTGAATGAGCGAAGTGCCACTCCATGCGTCGCGTGGTGTTACAGAAAACTCAAGTTCGCCGCTCTGTCCTGGTTCGAGCATTGCGAGCGCACCTATGGTACTTTTATCAAACGTAATCGTGCTCGTTGTTGAATTGAAAAATCCATCTTGTGTACTGACACTATTTTGATCAAAACTATTACCTCCCAAGACCACCGTAATTTGCGCATCACTCACTCGAGTGTCGAGTGTATTTGTATAATTAATAGTGACATTTGATTCGGTGTTTGTAGGAAGGGGCACTTCATCAAGAGGTGAACCGTTGATCGATGCAGTTACCCCAAGAAATGACTTTGATAATGCCACTGTATGTGTGAGCGCATTGTACACAAGACCGATTTTTGTTTTATCTGTACCACTTTCTACGCCACTTGATACGCGAAAGATTCTATCTTCACCTTCAAATCCTTTGAGTGCCCCAGTAAAGGTAATTATTTGTTCCGCTCCTTGTGCCAAATCTCCGAGCGCCCACACATTGTTGCCATAACTTGGTGTAGGCGTTGCACTACTAAAAACAAATCCTGCAGGATATTCAACGCTCAATAATAAATGTTGGATCGGCACGTCGCTATTAGAAGTTGCTTTCAAGGTAAACGACATTGGCTGGTTTGGTGTCGTCGTCAGTGGCCCATCGAATGAAAGCGTCACCGGTGCGCGACTGATAACCACCGGCAGTGTTGCCACTTTGCTGAGTAATGCATTTGATCCTTGCATACGATACTCGAGCGTTGCTTTTATATTTTTTGTCGCATTTTGTTCGCCATAGAGTACTACCGTTTGCTCCACACTTTTTGTTGCACCTGCGTCAATCGTACCGATAGTAACTTTTGGCAAGTAAGTATACGGATCACCTATTGTACTGCCGGAATCTTTTTCATACGCAACGGTAACTTGCGCATTGGTGAGTGCTGTTTTGTTGGTATTGGTAATTTCTATAGATACTGAAAGCGGTGCTCCCCCATCAGAAAATCCTGATCCTAAAATACGAACACCGACACGCTCATTTGAAAAACTTCGTGAGCCACCATAAAACATGTACGTAGCAATAAGTCCTGCAACAACAAGGATGCCAATCGAGATTTTAAAAAATGTTTTTGCAAAATTTCCTGCAGCATGTGACGAGCGCGCAATAAAACTGTGTCGAATAATCGGTCGAGGTGTATCCCACGCATCGCGCGTTGCTATGGATTCTGTTTTTTTAAGCTCGTGAAATTCCTCTGGTGCTGGCGCTTTTCGTGCATAGAGTTCTTGTTCTGTTTCCTCAATTATAGGTCGATCTTTTTCTTCTTCCATAAGAGAGATTATATCATGCGATAGCTACACAAGGTGTGAGTCATGAAGCGCTTGGTTGATTGCAGACACAAGGAGCAGTCGGTCCACAGGTAATTGCTCGAGTGCAGTAAATGAACCTTCGAGTAATGGCGCAAACCCAGTGTCGTGCGGTAAATAGCCGAGCGCAACAAGCAAACGCATCACAATGAGTACTTCCAGATTGCGAACAAGTTCGCGATCCGCAACACCCGCTATCGCCTGAAAATACAGCACCATATCATCATAGAGTTGCGGGATTGGTAATTCCGGTGGCAACAATTTCGATGCAAGTTTTGCCACATTAATGTAGGCTTCTTTTTGATATTCATTCGTCATAGGATCAAACAGTGGCGCAACTGGTGACGCAGACGTGATGCGCCATAGTTCCCTGCCATGCACCAAGTCCGTCCGCGCAATACTGTAATCTTGCAGTGCATAGCGAAGTTTTGAATGAATTTTGCGAATACTCTGCGCTGTTGCTTTTACCAATCCGAGCTCACGCGTAAAAAGCGTGATGAGTTTGTTCCCATCCCCGAGCGGTCGAGATTCCAAAATAATGCTGTCGGTGTGATAAATGTGGTGCATAGAAATTATTAAAAATTTCCTTTATTCTGAAATTTTTATTTTTTCTTCTCCTTCTCCAAAGGACACCTCTTTTGCTGTTACGGTCTTTTTTAGATCATCTTCAAATTCGGAAACGATGTCTTTGTATTCATTCGCAAGCGTAAGTGAAATGACATCTGAAGGCATAAGTCCTTTTTCTTTACGGAGATCTTGGATAGCACGGATGAGTTCGCGGTAGTCCCCTTCGCGCTTGAGTTCCGGCGTAATGCGTTCGTCGAATACAATCACGGTTCCTTTTTCAACCGCTTTCACATTCAATTCTTCTTTAATTAGTTCTTTATACTCATCGGTCAAATCTTCGGTGACAAAGAAAAATGCGAGTGGCTGGCGTACCGGAATATTCGCTTTTTTGCGGAGTGCGTTACCGACAGTACAGAGATCGCGAACCAACTGCATATTCTCTAAAACCTCACCCCAGCCCTCTCCTGCAGAGGAGAGGGAGCCGGGCCACGAACTAAGGTGCACACTTTCCACTTCATTATCACCTTTCAATTTCTGCCACAAATCCTCTGCAGCAAATGGCGCGACAGGAGCAAGAAGCTGTGCAAGAGTTTTGAGTACTGTGTACAATGTTTTCTTTACTGACTCATCCCCCTCTTTTATCCGATCGCGCGAGCGTCGCAAATACCACGTCGAAAGATCATCGATAAATTCACGAATTGCACGCACAGGTTCGAGAAGTTTGTAACTGTCGAGATTTTCCGTGACAGTCTGAGTAAGCTGATTAAGTCGCGCTAAAATCCAAACATCTAAAACATTTTCAGATTTTGCGTTTCCAGATTCTATACTTTTATCTCTATACAATTCATAAAACGAAAGTACGTTATAAAGCAGATTGAATACTTTATTATGAAGTTCGTGTACGGTTTTCTCGTCGAAATTTTTTGAATCCCCTGGTTGGTTCACTGAGTACATCCACAAGCGAAGCGTATCAGCGCCGTATTTATCCATCATGATCCACGGATCAACCACATTGCCCACACTCTTACTCATTTTCTTGCCGTCTTTGTCGAGAATAAGACCGAGACAAATCACATTTTTGTACGCGCGACCCATGCCCATGAGTGCACCGACAGCGTGAAGTGTATAAAACCAACCACGTGTCTGGTCCATACCTTCTGCAATGAAATCTGCAGGATAATACAATTTCGGCTTGCCTTGAGTATTGTTGAACGGATAGCCATCTTGCGCAAATGGCATTGAACCAGAATCAAACCACACATCCATCACTTCTTTGACGCGCGTAAATTGCTTGCCGTCTTTTTCTAAAACAACTTCATCAATAAACGGTCGGTGTGGGTCAAGTTCATACTCTTTATTATGTGGCAGTGGTGTAAATGCAAGTGGTGCATGCTGACTATTTTTCATGTACTCATTCGACATATCAGAATGTCCTTGTTTGCGGATAGTGACACTCTCAACAGGAGTTGCGCCTTCCGTACATGCCATCAATAACCACAGTGGTCCGCCATGTGACACAATCAAAATATTTTTTCCTTCATATTTTTGTTCGATTTCGTACAAAAATGCACCCATGCGCTGCTTGAGTTCTGCGAGGGTCTCCCCTCCTTCCGGTCGTTTCGTAAATCGTTCTTCGTGCGATTCAAAGAATTCAATATATTCTTTCCATGGCTTTCCTTCAAATTCACCGACATTTAATTCTCGAATTCGTTCATCGTAAATAATATCGCCAACAGGTATACCAATTTCTCCTGCGACAATCTCAGCAGTTTGTTTGGTGCGTAAAAATGGCGACGAAATAATGATGTCTATATTCCGCTCTTTTATTTTTTGTACTTCTGCAATCGTTTCCTCTTTACCTTGTGCAGTTAATGCAACTTCCATACCTGTTGTATAGCTTGTTACTCCACGCTCATTACTTTCAGAATGCCCATGGCGCATGATGAAATAATTGTTCCCTGATTTCTTTGTATATTTTTTGAGTGTATCGAATGAGTCAACGATTAATTTCTCACCATCCTCCGCAACCCAAATTGGAAGCGGTGTTCCCCAGTAGCGTTCACGCGAAATTGCCCAGTCTTTGATGTCCGCAAGCCATTGGCCGAAGCGGCCTTCTTTTACATGTGATGGTTCCCAGTTGATATTTTCATTTTCTGCAACGAGTTTATCGCGCAATTGTGACATGCCGATATACCACGAATCTCTCGCGTAATAGATGAGCGGCGTTGAACAGCGCCAACAATGCGGATAACTGTGCGTGTATTTTTCTTTTTTGAATAAGAGTCCGCGATGTGCTAAATCTTTGATAACATCGATAGCGACATCTTCGTCTTTAACGAATCGTCCTTCAAACATACCTGTGCCTTTTATAAACGTACCGTCAGGTTGTACGAGGTGAAATTTTGGAAGACCAACTTTCGTGCCCAACTCAAAGTCATCTTGTCCGTACATGACTGCCGTATGCACAATTCCTGTACCGTCCGTCGTGTTCACAAAATCTGCCACATACATTTTGTATGCATTAGCTAATTTCTCATCTCCCTTGTCGAGTTCAGTCATGAATGGATACAGCGGCTCGTATTGCATACCAACCATTTCAGATCCTTTGTGTTCTGCGATAATTTCATATGGCTCGGTAAGTATCGAGAGTCGCTCTTTTGCAAGAACGAGTATCTCCTCACCTACTTTTGCTTCTACATAAATCACCTCACTTCCAACAGCAAGACCGACATTGCCTGGTAACGTCCACGGGGTGGTGGTCCATGCTAAGAAATATGCGTTTGGAAATCCAACAATAGGAAATTTTGCCGTCACCGAAAGATCAATATCATCTTGATATCCTTGTGCGAGTTCGTGCGACGAAAGCGCTGTGCCACAGCGCGGACAATATGGGACGACTTTGTAATCTTTGTAGAGCAATCCTTGGTCGTTCACCTTCCCTACGACATTCCAGAGTGATTGGATATATGATGCATCATAGGTGCGATACGGATTTTTGCTATCTACCCAAAAACCAGTACGGTCGGTAAATTTCTGCCATTCATCAATATAGGTCCATACGCTTTTTTTACATTCGGCATTAAATTTCTCAATACCGTACTGTTCAATTTCCTTTTTTGATTTTAATCCAAGTGCTTTTTCTACTTGGAGTTCAACCGGCAAGCCGTGCGTATCCCATCCGCCTTTTCGACGGACGTGGAATCCTTGCATTGTTTTGTATCGTGGAATCGCGTCTTTAAATGCACGGGCTTCTAAATGGTGAATACCAGGTCTGCCGTTTGCGGTAGGTGGTCCATCATAAAAAACAAATTCGCCTTTTGGAGAATCCTTTTCCAATGTTTTATCAAAAATATGTTGCTCTTTCCAGAATTGCAAAACTACTTCTTCGCGAAGCGCTGCTGCTGATTTTTCTTGTGGTGTTTTTTCTTGTTCCATAATTTTAAATTAAAAAAACTCGTCCTAGCACACGACCAAAAAGTCATGTTGCAAGGACGAGTTTTCTTATACCTCGTGGTACCACCTTGATTTACCCGAACACATATTCTTATGTGTTGTAGGGCCTTATTTAGCGGGCTCTACTTGCAGACTTCTGTCTACGTTCTTCCCCAAGCTCCAGGGTGATAGCCCTTTCAACGCTTATACAACAATCCTACTACATTTTCTCCGGGACATCAATTCCCAAAAGAGATAGGCCGTTTTCAATAATTTGTGCCGTCGCTTCTGTAAGCGCAAGATGATATGCCATATCCGGATTTTCTTCATCAATGATTTTTACTTGTGCGTACCAGCTATTAAATGCTTGCGCGAGTACCAATAAATAGGTCGCGAGGTAGTGCGGCGCCCACTCGGTAATACATTGTTCTACCACTTCTGGAAAACGTGCGAGATATTTTTCAACATCAGAAATAGTATCACTTGTTGTGGTAGTCGCGTCAGAAATTGCACCAACCGTTTCTTTTGCTTTTTGTAAAATGGATCGCGCACGCACTGCGGTGTATTGCAAATAAGGACCTGAATCCCCTTCAAATGAAAGTGATGTGTCCGGATCAAAATTCATATTCTTGCCGGCCATGACGCGGACAATGGTGAATTTAAGCGCAGCGATTGCAATCTTGTCTGCAAGCGTCGCATCCATACCAGGAGACTTTATCTCCACTTCCTCATGGAGCGCATCAAGTAATGTTGCAGCGATAGGCACACCGCCCAATCGCGAAGACATTTTCTGTCCTTTGAAGCTCATACGGCCGTGGGTTTTGTGAATCGTTTTTTTTGCCCATTCTGAATTTATTTTTCTTGATGCAGCAAGCACAACTTCATACGTCGATGTCTGTTCGTGATCCGTCACCAAAATAGATAAATCTGGATTGAACTTTTTAAATTTGAGCGAGAGCAGTCCTATGTCTTTTGCTTCATAGGTCGGATACCCTTCTTTGTTCATAAAGACGCGAGTATGCAATCCGTCCTGTTCCCCTTCATAAATAACTGCTCCTTCGGATTTGATAAAGACATCGCCAATATGCGCTTCGATAATTTCTTTTCCTTCGTTGCCGGCTTCGCTTTCAAAAATATACCCATCAAAATGTGAACCAATGCGTTCGGTGATGTTTTTAAAATACGAGAGATTAATGTCGCGACCAACGAGATACGCGTCGTACTCAGGTCCCGAGGTTTTTTCATAAATGATTTTTGCAATTTCGCGCATGCGCGGTTCGAGTGTAGGATTTTCTTCAAGTGCTTTGGTGCCACGTACATAGCAATCACCGAGATACATCAATTTTTCTGCTTCAGATGAAAATGTGTCTAATTTTTCTACACCGTCTTCGAGAAATGCCCAGACAGCTTTTGCAATGCCGAGCGATACATCTGATGGATATGAAATGACTGTTACCTCTGCGCCAGAATACTTTGCAATTCTCGCAATAGATTCCCCTATCGCATTATTCATGACGTGGCCAATATGGAATGGTTTAAATAGATTTGGACTTGAATGTTCGACAAGGATTTTTTTGCCGTCAAACGCGTGCGATTTTCCGTATGCATTTTTCTTATCCAATATTTCGACAACTGCATCTTGATATACCTTTTTTGAAAAAGAGATATTAATGAAACCAGGACCAGCGATGGAAACGTTAACAACGCTCGCGCTTTCCAAATCCGATTTGGAAAGCGCGAGCGTAATCTCTTCCGCCAATGCTTTTGGATTTTTACCGAGTTCTTTTGCGTATGCCATGGCAACATTGGTCGCATAGTCCCCGTGCGAGAGCTCGCCTGGTCGCTCAAAAACAACCTTCGGGTCTGCTACCCCAAGGCTTTTCAACGCTGTTTCAAATATGGTTTTGAGTTGCTCAATATTCACAAATGCAGTCTAGCATACCTATAATCTCCCTCAAAAAACTAAATCAGTCCTGTAGAACCAAATCTACCTTCTCCGCGTGATGAATCGGAAAGAGTGTCCGTCTCAACAAGATCCGCAATAACAACTGGATAGATAATAATTTGAGCAATTTTTTGTCCTTGGTCGATAGTGATCGGCGCGGAAGATAAATTTACCAAATGAACATTGTACTCACCGCGATAACCTGCATCGTACACACCGCCCATCGTATGCAGTCCCACTTTTGAAATCCCGGACTTATCTTTTACGATTGCGGCATAACCATTTTCAAATTCCAATCCGAAGCCGACAAAAAAGATATGATGTTCCATTGGTGCGAGTGTTTTTGTTTCGAGCGAATACACGTCCATACCGACATCACCCAGGTGTGCATAGGTTGGCAACTTCGCCTCGGGATTCATTTTCTTGATCTTGATTTGCATAAGCGCATTATTGCATTTTTTGGTTAAAAGCGTATAGTCGAGAAAACTTAGCTAAAAATGAATACTTCTGAAATTAAAAACACCGAAGCGTGGTTCGATGAAATCACTTCGGAATGCCTAACATTAGTAGAGGCAAAAAATAAAGATTATGGAGATTCTTGGAAAATCCTTCGAGCGAGTTCGCTTACTGATCAAATTTTTATTAAAGCAAAACGCATCAGAACTATCCAGGAAAAGAAAGAAAACTTAGTTGGTGACCCAATAGACAAGGAGTTTATAGGTATCATCAATTACTGCATTATGGCCATTTACGAAATGGACAAAAGAAGTAAGCACGAATCATGGATTAAAGACTTCGGACTTATCTTTGAAGATATTAAGGAGCTACGCCGAAAGAAAAACCAAGATTATGGAGAAGTGTGGCGTGAGTTGCGAATATCTTCGATGGTTGATCTTATTTTAATGAAATTAATGAGGCTTCGTTTTATCGAAGAAAATGCATATGTGGTAAAAACCTCAGAAGAGGCATTTGCTTCGTATCAAGACATCATCAACTATTCTATTTTCTGCTTGATTCATATCAAAGAAAATGTAGACCCGATGAAATGACCCTCAAATTACCAGCCGCCCCGCATCCTCGGGGCGGCTTTACTTTTCTTCCTAAATACGTAGAATAAACCCAAACAAAACCAATTTAAAAATGAAACAATACTTAGATTTAATGCAAAAAATCATGAACGAGGGCACCCCAAGCAATAATAGAACGGGTGTCTGGGATAAGGCCCTTTTTGGAGAAATGTATAAGGTACAGCTTCAAAAAGAATCCGATGGGATTATTAAAGGATTTCCATTACTTACCACAAAAAAGATGAGCTTGAAAACTATTTTCATCGAGCTCATGTGGAAATTGAGTGGAAGCACTAACATTCAGCCTTTAGTAAAACAAAATGTGCATATTTGGACAGAGTGGCCATTTAAAGATTGGTTGTTAAAAACAGATCAACAAGTAAAGCAATTTACCGATGAATCTCAAAAAACAGTCACCGATGAATGGCAAAGTGCTCTAGAAATTTATGAACAGCAAATTAGTAAAGATAATGTATTTGCAGAAAAATTTGGTAACTTAGGTATCACCTATGGGCACAATGCAAGACATTTCGGTAAAATTGAACTTACTAATACTTCATCCACTAAAAATAAATTAGTTGTTTATGAAGGAAAAGATCAAGTTACTGAAGCGTTACATCGAATTAAAAACAAGCCGAGTGATCGAAGAATAATTATTAGTTTGTGGGATCCTGCAAATGAAATGAATACACTTCTCCCTCCTTGTCCTTGTTTTTATCAATTCAATGCTCGCGTAGAAGATTCGCTTGATTTGAATTTGTATCAACGCAGTTGTGATTTCTTCTTAGGCGTTCCCTATAATACTGCTCAAGATACACTTATGCTTTGTTTGTTTGCTCATGTTACAGGGAAAAAACCTCGACAATTCACGCATGTGTTTGGAGATGTGCATCTGTATCACAACCACTTTGATGTAGTGAACGAACAATTACTTCGTGAGCCACGGGAACTTCCTTCTCTCCGAATTAAAAGACCGACTGATGATATTTTCTCAATTACATGGGAAGATATCGAAATTCTTAATTACAATCCGCACCCTCCTCTTAAAGCACAGGTTGCGGTATAAATCTAAATCCCCCAAGCATGGCTTGGGGGATTTTTTTGACAAATAGCCATAAATCCGTATGATGAAGAAAAATTTAAAACTATGTGCCTTTCAAAAACAGACATTAAAAATGCTATGACTGCCGAGCAGATCATCATCGACCCTCTTTTTCCAGACGCACTTCAACCAGCTTCGGTAGATTTGCATTTGGGACGCAAATTTCTGGTATTCCAACAAAACAATGAGCCTTGTGTGGACCCGGCAAAACCGATCAATGACTTAATGAGAGAAGTGGTGATCAGCGATGATCATCCGCATTTCATGCTTTTTCCAAAGCAATTTGCCTTAGGAGTCATGTATGAACGCACAGGTGTTGATCTCGGACACAAAGGGGTTCTTGATGGAATAAGCAGTCTAGGAAGACTGGGCACAGGTATACATGTGACAGCCTCGACATTAAATCCAGGCAATAGCCTCAGAATGACGCTTGAACTGTATAATTTTTTGGACAGGCCGGTAAAGCTCTACCATAAAATGCCCGTTGCTCAAATGTCTTTCTTTAAACTTACAACCCCACTTCGTGAAGAAGATGGATATAAAGGATTTTACATAGACAACGATGCTCCTGTTGCAAGTGAATACCACAAAAATTTCCTTCCACCGAAAAATTCCTGGATGAAGTTTGAGTGACAACCGCAAAACGCTCCGATTTTATCGGAGCGTTTTTTTATTGCATATTATCCAACAATTTCGATACCTGCACTTCGAGCGGAGCCTTCAACGATCTTCATTGCAGCTTCGATATCATTTGCGTTTAGGTCTGGCATTTTCTTTTCTGCGATTGCCTTTACTTGTGCACGAGTGATTTTACCTGCTTTTGAGGTGTTTGGCTTACCTGATCCTTTTTCAAGTCCTGCAGCTTTGAAGATGAGGCTTGAAACAGGCGGTGTCTTAACCACGAAGTCATAGGTTCGATCTTCGTAGACCGTGAGCTGTACGCCCACAATGTCCCCGATCATGCCTTGTGTCTGCGCGTTGAACTTCTGGACGAAGTCACCGATGTTTACCCCAGCTTGACCGAGTGTTGGTCCAAGTGGAGGCGCAGGAGTAGCTTTACCTGCTGGTGCTCGCAATTTTACTTTTTTAACGATTTTTTTTGCCATAAATGTCTTATAGAAATACTGTGTTGCTAATGTAGTCCGACCTTCGTCGGACTCCGACATAGGTCGGAGAAGCTTTTGCGTAACAGGGATAACTATAGCAGAAAAGGAGGATTTGTAAACCCTAACAAAAAAAGGACTGTCCGTATGGATCAGTCCTTTTAAAGTGCGTCTTCATATTGCTCAACTTCATACCCTTCTGGGACAACGAGTGAATCTTTGTTGACTCCATCCCAATAGATTTTGCCAGTCACCACAAGATTTGTAATGAACGCTTGATACTTGTGTTCATACATATTTACGCGTGCACCAAGTGATTCGGCGGTGTCAGTAGGTAATATCTTCACATAAAATTTGAAGAAGGTGCAACCTTTGTCGAACTCTTCATCTACGAAATGCATCGTAAGTCCAGAATGAGTAACTTCGCCTCGGTGATACGCCTCCATTACTTTTTCATGCACATGTTTACCATACATACCCTTACCGCCAAATTCAGGCAATAGCCCAGGGTGAATGTTAATTGTCTTTCTCGGATCAAGACCTTTTGCAAGATCGAGTAAGCCAGAAAGTGCAACAAAATCCGCTTTGGTATCGACAACAATTTTTTGATAAGACTCCACTGTTCCCCTTTTCGGAAGAGTGATCACAGGAATGCCGAGAACTTCTGCTCGAGCATATATTCCAGCTTTTTCGTTATTACAACCAAATGCAACAACATTGGCATTTAAGATGCCATTTCGAGAAGCAAGAGTTACTTGCTCTGCTCCTGATCCGCTTCCGGAAACAAGAATGAGTAGATTTGGTTTATGTTCCATGATGATTTTTTTAAAATTATTTTAGAGACTATAGCATGTATCCCCTCTTGCACAAAATCCGCCAACGGCGGATTTTGTGCAGCCTATTTATTATTTACTACTACCTATTTACTAAATTTTACAGTTTCTTCACTTGCAAGAAATCAAGCTCAACGGGTGTTTCGCGACCGAAGAGTGACACGAGGACTTTTACTTTGCCGCGGTCATGATCAACCATATCCACCTTGCCTTCCAAATCTTTGAACGGACCATCGCCGATGCGAACGGTTTCACCGACAATGACATCGATGGTGTGTTTTGCAGTTGTATCTTCGTTCATCTTGCCGAGCAATTGTTCAATTTCTTTTTGAGAAAGCGGAACAGGGTTTACGCCAGCACCAACGAATCCAGTAACGCGAGGTGTATTGCGCACGACGAACCATGAATCATCCGTTACGATCATATCCACGAGCACGTAGCCGGGATATACTTTTTCTTCAACTTCAACGCGCTTCCCGCCTTTGATCTTGATCTTTTTTTCAACCGGAACAACCACGTTGAAAATTTTATCTTCAACACCGAGCGATTCAATACGTTGTTTCAAATTACGCAAGACTGCATTTTCATACCCTGAGTAGGTATGAATCGCGTACCAGTTACGGTCTAAATTACTTCCTTGTTTTGCCATAAAAATAATTGATTAACGATTAAGAAGAAACTGCACTGCTTGAGAAAAAATGTAGTCAAAGAAGCCGAGCAAATATGCGGTGATACCGGAAATAAGGATGACCGCAATTGTGTATTGGATCGCCTGTTTGCGAGTAGGCCAGGTAACATGCTTCAATTCTTGTCTTGTGTCTTTGAGGTAAGTGATGAGTGACATAAAAAGTATAAGTTATAAGAATAAGTATAAGGCAAAAATTTTCTATATAAAAACGCCCCGGAGGGCTGTTATGGGATGAGTATAGCACACTTAAAAATCAATGCAACCCCACCATTTGACATATTCCTTTATTAAGGTTAAGATAAAGAAAAAATTTTTTATGGAAAGACCAGAATTAAATTTAGAAAATGAGATTGTTAATTTCTTTTCTCACACAGTAGAAGTAACTTCTGAAAATAAAGACCAGACACTTAAGCGCATTCCTGGATTAGTTAAAAGTGCAATCAAAAGTTTAGCCACCCTTGAGAGCGCTAAGGGTAAATTGGGGGCATTAGAACAAAACTCCCCGGAGCACCCAGATATTCCGGGACTAAAAGAATACATTGAAACGACAGAGGTAGGTTTGAAACGATATTATTACCGAGAAGAAATTAAAGGGACTTAATTAAAACAGACGACATTACAAAAAATCCTCCAGATTACTCGGAGGATTTTTTTATTTATCAGCCTGGTTCCCGATTTCCATCGGGATGACACAAAAAGAGTTATCTAATCTCGTACGTAATCGTCACATTCGAGGTAATTTTTTGTTCACCAGGAGAAAGTGTTGGTGCACCAGAAGCTTCAGGTACAGCGACTGCATCCATAGTCATCATCCCTTTTGATTGATAGTACATCGGGTAGTTGCCATTTTCTGAAAAACTCACAATCTTGCCCAAGTGGACGCCTAATTGTTTTTCCAATACCTCTGCTTTTGCTTTTGCATCATCGATTGCTTCCGCGCGAGCATCTGCTTGAAGTTTGTCCGGATCATCAACGGTGAAATTCGGACCACCGATATCACTCACCCCTGCTTTACCTAATGCTTCAATAACTTTTGCGGCGTCATCTGTCTTTCGAACTTTCACCGTAACATATTCTGATGCCTCATAGCCGGTAATCACCTGCTTGGTTGGACGTGGATACATCATTATTTCAGGACCACCATTATAATCATTACTATATTTTGGATACGAATTGTAATTTTCTGTTTTTATATCTTTTGCATCAATACCGAGGCTCTTCAGTGTATCCATCGCCGCTTTTGAAATCTTTGCTTCAGCAACTTGTGCATCTTTTGTTGTCTTCCCTTCTGCACGAACCGTGTAGCTAACGGTCGCAATATCAGGTACTGCGTTTATGTCGCCAGTACCAGAAACAGTAATAGTTGCAATATTTGCACCATTAACTGCTTGCAATCCTTTGTATTCAGCGATTGCACGAAGCGCAATAAAGATTGCGAGTACGGTGAGTACCGTGATAATTATCGTCACTAATTTATTCTTTTGAGTATCCGTTATGTTCATATATTTTATTTGGTTACGTATAGTACTAATGACGGACCGCGACAATACTTCTTACTGACCGAGTCCAAGATAAGTCACTTCAAACATTAATTGAGAGTTTGCAGGAATACTACCGATAGCGCGAGCACCGTAGGCAA
>CALRCO010000013.1 GCA_943354645.1 Candidatus Nomurabacteria bacterium
ATTTTTAAAAAAATTAAAGCGACCGCACGCCGACTGAAAAGCGAACATGGGCTTGGGCTTATTATTGTCGACTACTTACAGCTCATGACCACGAACAAAAACTATGATTCCATGGTGAACCAAGTCACCGAAATTTCCAGATCATTGAAAGGCTTAGCAAAAGATTTGGACATTCCAGTAATTGCGCTCTCACAGCTTTCTCGTGCGGTTGAAGCGCGCGGTGGTAAACCACGTCTTTCTGACCTTCGTGATTCCGGTTCCATTGAACAAGACGCGGACGTCGTTATGTTCATCCATCGCGAAGACCGTGGCAAAGACGCATCAGAACGCACCAACATCGCAGAAATCTTAATTGAAAAACACCGTAACGGTCCGACTGGTTCCGTCGAACTATATTTCGACGACAAGACCACAAGCTTCATGACAATTGAAAAAGGCAATATGGATCACTTTGCGACAAAGAAAGATGTGCAGAATAGTGAGGAAGCAAACATGCCAGCGTCTATTGGCGACATGTTTTAGTTATCTTCATTTTTGTCATTCCGGAAATGTGAGTCCTCGAACATTGTCCGGAATCCATTGCTATGTTTTCAAAAAATTATTATGTATATATTCTGGCCAGCAAACCGAACGGTACGCTCTATATCGGTGTTACTAATAATTTAAAACGTAGAGTTTTTGAACATACCAATAACACGGCCGAAAGTTTTACGAAAAAATATAACGTACACATGCTTGTATATTATGAACAAACAGAAGACGTTGAATCTGCTATCACTCGAGAAAAAGAATTAAAAAAATGGAAGCGCCAGTGGAAAATTAATCTAATACAAAAGACAAACCCGCTTTGGACGAATTTAGAATTATAGCAATGGATTCCGGGCTCTGCTTCCGAGCAAGCATCCCCGGAATGACACAAAAGGGGCCGAACATTCACGATTAAACGTTTTGTGCTAAAATCCCTACACATGGACAGTTTAGACAATCTCGCAAAATTATTTGCCCGCTTCCCTGGCATCGGCGAACGTCAATCACGACGGTTTGTGTATTTTTTACTTGCGGCAGATGAACAATATCGAAGCAGTCTTGCAAAACAGATCACCTCACTGCGCGCACATATTGTGCAATGTCCGTCATGTTATGTGTACTTCGAAGGCGCACCAAAAAGCATGTGCTCAGTCTGTGCAAATCCGAAAGTAAATTTGAAATCGTTGCTTGTCATTGAAAAAGACGCAGATTATTTATCCGTCAAAAAAACAAAATTATTCGATGGGCGCATGTTTTTGTTTGGCGGATTAGTGCCCATTGTTGAAAAAGATACGCGCAACAATATTCGCATCGACGAACTTATTTCAATAATCAAAAATCGCGCAACATCAGAAGGATTAGAAGAAGTGGTACTTGGATTTTCACTCACCCCACAAGGCGCGCACACCGATCAATATGTACGTGAACAATTAGCAAAAGCATGGGCCGACTCCCCTGTCCGCATTTCCTCGCTCGGTCGCGGATTATCGACAGGTACTGAAATCGAATACTCTGATTCGGAGACATTGAAAAGTGCACTACAAAATAGAAAGTGAGCATAAGTGATAAGTATAAGAATAAGGAACAAAAAAACCAACCTCGGAGAGGTTGGTTTTAAAATTGTACGAGGTCGGGTCTGTTAGTTTAGAAGAGCTCCGTACACAAATAAAAAGAGAAAAGAAAACAGACAAATAAATCCAACAAATGTGCCGAAACCTGATTTCTTTTCTTTATTATCAATGGTAAGAATATACACTCCCATAAAGGCAAAAAATTCGGCAATAGCAAGAATGGCGAGCTTGTTTGGTTCCCATCCAATAATTTGTCCCTGTGCGCCAAGTAATGGCACCGATTCAGCAGTAAAGCAAATGTACAAAAACTGTATCATGCTCATGAGCGCAAGGGTTAGAAAAATGAAACTGATTACATCATGCAAACTTGGTTTGCGGAAATTGAGAATTCTTGGTTGGTAAGTCATATTATTGATTTTTGTTTTATTAGGTATATAATAGCATTTTTAGTATAAAAAGTCAATATCACGAAAAAACCAGCCCTAAGGCTGGTTTTTTTGAGTATTATTTAATGCCGAGGATTTCGATTCGAGAGAAAGGTTGGCGGTGGCCGTTTTTCTTTAAATACCGGGACTTTGCCTTGTATTTCATAACTTCCACTTTCTTTGCTTTGCCGTCGCCAAGGAATTTTACTTCCATAATCTTACCTGCAACGTTTGGTGCACCGATTGCAACCGTGTCTCCATCGATAGTGAGAAGGACAGCGTCAATAGTGAGTGTATCGCCTACTGCGTGCTCGCCTGGTAACTTTTCTACATTGATAACATCGCCAGCCGAAACAAGGTATTGTTTACCGCCGGTGCCGATTACTGCAAATGTATTGGTTGATGCTGTTTTAGCCATAGTCCTCCTATTGTACACGAAAATGGCCTGCGGTCAACTAGAGTTTTTGCTATTTCCTCCCCTTTTATAAAAGGGGAGGTGCCGAGGCTTTGCGAGGCGGAGGGGATATTCCGAAAGGCCTGGGTCCCGGCCTCCGCCGGGATGACACAAAAAACCCACGAAATCCACGTAGTAATTATAAAGAAGGTGATACAATAAAATCACTACGGTATTGTATTTGTCCTCACTATTTAGTATTTACTATTTTCTATTTACTACCTCACATGATTTCTCGCTACAACTACAAAGGTATCACTTGGGTAGATCTCGATTCTCCAACCCGTGAAGAAGTGCTCTCTATGTCCGACGAATTCGGATTACCCATATTGGTTATTGAAGAGATAGTGCGCCCAAGCATCCGCTCTCGAGTAGATGTGTACCCAAACATACTCTATCTGATTCTCCACTTCCCTGTTATTCGAGATAAAACTTGTGAAGCTATCAATCACTCGTGCGATATCGACCAAATCGAACTCAACTTCATTATCGGTAAAAAATTTCTCATCACCTCTCGATACGACAAGATAAACCCGCTCAAAAACTTCGCCAAAGCATTCGAAAAAAATGCTGTTGACGATAAAGGCCGTATCAGCGAACACGCAGGATTCCTCTTTTTTGAAATGGCACGCGAATTGTATCAACACTCCCTTCGCGAGCTTGATCACTTAGATGACACTCTCGCGGTGATTGAAGACAATATTTTCAATGGCAAAGAAGAAGACATGGTGGTCCTCATTTCTGAAACCAATCGTCATTTACTCGACTTCAAAAAAGCAATTCGCTTCCACGGCGAAGTGTTGAAGTCATTCGAATCCGCTGGTGCAGTATTTTTCGGCTATGAATTTTCTTATTACCTTGGCGCAGTAACTGGTGAATACAATCAGCTCAATCATGTCTTAGAAAGCAACCGAGATATTTTGAACGACTTGCATGATACCAACGACTCATTGCTCACGAAAAAAATCAACGGCACGATGCAGACACTGACCCTCATCACCGTCATCACTATTCCTCTTTCAATTTTGCCAAGCCTGTTTTCAATGGGAGCAAATAACACACCTTTACTCCAGCAACCACAATCATTTTGGTTACTTTCCGGACTTATGATTGCAATAACACTGCTTATAGTTCTTGTCTTTATACAAAAACGTTGGATTCGAATTGGTAAAAGTGAGTATTATGATAAATCGAGACGATAATTCCGTCCGGCCCCCTCTCCTAGGGTAGGAGAGGGTTGGGGTGAGGTATCGGAAAATCTTATTTTTTTGCTTGCTTGTCCCGAATGACCAGAACGTGTACACTTTTCACACATGAACTTCAAACTCTACAATACCCTTTCTCGGACAACTGAAGATTTCAAACCACTCTCTCCACCCAAGGTGACCATGTATGCCTGTGGTCCTACGGTCTACGATGACACCCATATCGGTCACATGCGCAAATATGCCGGCGACGACACCCTTCGCCGTTCATTGATGTTGTTCGGATATGAGGTAAACCACGTGATGAATATAACCGATGTCGGCCACCTTACCGATGATGGCGACGCAGGTGAAGATAAGCTCGAAAAAGGCGCAGCAAAATCTGGGCAGACGGTTTGGGAAATTGCCGACCACTATACGAAGCGATTTTTAGATACCATGACAGCAATCAATGTATTGCCGGCGACACATCTGACAAAAGCAACGGACCATATTGCAGAAATGATCGCCCTTAACGAAAAACTGTCGGCAAATGGATTCACTTACGAAACCGACCAAGCACTTTATTTTGACACCTCTAAAGATGCCGAATATGGCAAACTTTCCGGACAAAAACTATCTGAAAAAGAAATCGGTGTTCGCGACGACGTTGTGGTAGATACTGATAAGAAAAATCCCGCAGACTTTGTGCTCTGGTTCAAACGGGTTGGCAAATTTGCCGACCATACGATGCATTGGCCGAGTCCATGGGGTGATGGCTTCCCTGGTTGGCACATAGAATGCTCCGCGATGAGTATGCAGTATTTGGGAGAGACTATCGATATCCACACGGGTGGCATCGATCATATTCCTGTGCACCATGAAAATGAAATCGCACAATCAGAATGCGCGACAGGTCATCCATTTGTAAAATATTGGGTACATCATGCATTTTTGCAAGTAGACGGAGAAAAAATGTCGAAGAGTAAGCAAAATTTTTATACGATTGACGATATTCAAGAAAAAAATATCAACCCATTGGCATTGCGATTACTCTTCATGCAGACCCATTATCGCAAACCACTCAATTTTACTTGGGAGGCAGTGACTGCGGCACAAACATCATTTGATCGATTGCGCGCCTTCGCAATATTGCATCACAAAGTAGCAATAGACGGAATGACGGCAGATGAAAAATACATGAATCTTTTCAAAGAAACTCTTGGTGATGATTTGAACACTGCAAAGGCGCTTGCTGTAGTATGGCAATTACTTAGCGACAAGACTTTGCCCGTAGAACAAAAAAAGAAAACACTGTTCGTATTTGATGAAGTATTAGGTCTTGATCTTAAAAACATAGAGCCTGTCATAATTCCTGAACATATCGAAGTACTCATCAAAGAGCGTAGTGAGGCACGCACGCAGAAAAATTGGCAAGTCTCCGACCAACTTCGCACAGAGATAGAAAAATCTGGATTTACCGTAATCGACACCGAAGACGGCTCTATAGCGCAAAAAAAATAATCCCTTTGGGATTATTTTTTTGCGCACCTTATTCCTTTGTTGTTTCTTGTTGTGGTTGTACCCCTTCCACCTCTTTAAACATTGGAGTTGCTTCAACTTTTACAATAGGCATCGCGACACTATCCCCCGGTTTTGATTCTTTAAATTCGACAAAAAATGTTGTTCCCTTGCCTTTACCTTCTGATTCGAGCCATATCTTGCCTTTATGCGCTTCGACAATCTGCTTTGCGAGATAGAGACCAAGACCAGAACCCGTAGTGTTCATCTTGCCCCCTTCACCACGTTCGAATTTTTCAAATACTGATTTCTTATAGTCTGCAGAGACTCCCATACCTGTATCTTTGATACTCAGTAATACTTTTTTATCACCATTTATTTGCTCATCAACGCGGACAACAATACTCCCTACTTGCGTATATTTGATTGCATTATCAACAAGATTGAGCGCAACCTGGCGAATTTTTTCCATGTCCCCCTGCACCACACACTGTGTCTCCACATTTGACTCAAATGTAAGCTTAAGTCCCTTCTTCTCTGCTGTCACGGACAAATCAGTGATTATGTCTTTTACTGATTTTCGAATATCAAATGGCGCCATGATATATTGCATACCGCCTTGCTCTATTTTTGAGACACTGAGCAAGTCTTCGATAACAGCAGCTAAATGAATAGACGATTGGAAAATACGATCCACAATATCTCGCGGCCCCTTCTCAATCGCTCCATAACTTCCCTCAAGCAACATGGACGCATATCCTTTAATTGCGGTAAGTGGTGAGCGAAGTTGATGGGCGGCAAGTGAAAGAAATTCTGTTTTCAATTTATCCAAACCTTTTAATTTTTCATTTGCAATTGAAATTTCTCCCGCGAGGCGTTCAATTTCAGTACGTGTTTGCTGTTCGCGACGAATACTGCGGGTAAGGAAATAACCAAAGACAAGCGACAAGAGAAACGTCACCGCAGTGAGCGTTTTGTCAGTCGTACTGGTAAGGAAGAAAAATTGCGACCCGACCATGATAAGCATGATGTAAATCAAGAGTTGCATACCAAAAAACTTAATCTGGAACATCTTCAAATTGATTGCCGAATAGATGACGAGCGCCAAAAATACAGGCAAGACAAAGAGGCTGTAGAGATTGATTTCATACACGCCTGTCTGACTCGATATATATTCAGTTACAGAGAAGGTCGCAAAGAAAAGAATAAGCGCACTGCCCACAACCGCAATCTGTGTGCGCTTTGCAGTAACTGCTTTTATCCATCGGGAAATACCCAAATAAAGAATATACGCAACAACCGCCATTTCAACGAGAAGCTTATAACTGGTGAGTGACTCATTGTTGAACGCTTCACAAAAAGGCTGATTAAATGCGGTGATTGAATGCCCTGAAAATGTAATCCACCATGCAGGTAATGAAAGCACAAAAAACATAATCTTATGCGAAAGTGACATATCATGTTCTTCCACAAGCACCGTGAAAAAGTATGCACCAAAGAGATAGAATACGACGTTGATATAGTCGAGCGGTGCCCAGACGAATGAAATAAAATTATAGTCCGGCTGAGTCCAAGCAATCAAATCTCCTATCAACCACAAGCAAAAAAAGAAACTAAAAAAAGCAAGGATTTTTGAAAGTAAAGAAAATTTTGTCTTATATAGAAGAAAGATAACAAGAGCTCCTGTTATAAAAACAGGAATAAGGTGAGAATAATACGCAAGCGATAAGGTCCCAGATTCAGAAAAATATTTTATAAATACAGCGCACGTAGTTTCAATCATAATTGTAATTTATTATACCAGATTAAATAAATTAAGCTTCTTTTGCATGTTTTTCTGTATTTTTGGGATGGCAAAACCAAAATTTTCTATCTTCAATATCTGTTGGTAACAAATTAATAATTAATGGTTTACATCCTGTCTCTTTATACACATTTATAAATGCTGGTAAAAAAATATTCTTTATAAACGTAAGTTCTTTGGGATCTTTTAGTACAAAGTTTTCAAATAAAATAGCATGCTGAATAAACCAAGCAAGCACTGGTCTGTAATAATTTTTTGCTTTTTTCCCGTGCCTATGAAGCCATACTGATATGTTATAAAAAGCATCTTGGCTCACTGGAACTGATGTTTTTTCAAAAAGTCCATGATGAAAATCGACAAGGAGTTGTCCTTTCAGTGTTTTTATTTCTGAAATTTTCTTACCTTCACATATTTTAAAATCTATAATTTTTGTATGATTTTGAAAAATATCTGGACTTTCAAAATACATAATCTTTCCCCAATACTTTTTCTGTTCATTAATAGAAAAAAATACATCATCACTATACTCACCAAATAATGGCTCCAAAGAATCAATTGCGTCTAAAATATGGATAAACCGACGAATTTCATAGTTAGGAGTTGCTATTTGACGAAAAAGTACAGCTTTCTTTTTTCCTTTGACGAGTATTTCTGGAATATCTTTCTCTAAAATAATCTCAATTTTTCCCCCCAACTCCTTATCCCCTGCTCTTTTCTCCAATTCAGCTAGGGCCTCTTCAAGTGGCGTATACACAAATGCATTAAATGCTTCGCGGTCGTTCACCAGCGCTTCAATGTCAACATCTTCTGGGTTCATAATAATTATCAGTTTGTTAGTAAGCAGCTTCAGGACTACCAGACATTGCAATGCTACACGTATCCCCTACGCTTTCGTCACACGCGATTGGTGTACAGGAAATCGAGCCAGCTTCACATTCGGCTTTACAGCTATTATCTGCACACTGCGCAAAATCCGCTGCGTTTACATAATATGCTTTATATTCAGACAATCCATTTGGAGGACAATCATCAGGATTGGTGCAATCGCGAACAAAACAAGATTCTATACTTGTATCGCAACTCGCCTCTACTAAATAATCATAATTTTTAGTATAAAAATATTTATAGAAACTCGTACCAATAACGGCAAAAAAGAGTACGAAAAAAATTCCTGCGAGTATAGTGTCCTTATTCATTTGCATACATTCATTGTATCGCCTACCCACGGAAAAGCAATATACTTCCGAAAAACATAATCGCGATTGCGCTTATTTTGTAGAACAACACCTGTTTTGAAATATCTTCTTTGATTATCTGTGGGAAAAATATTGTACCTAAAACCGCAAATGCAAAGACAATTACTGATTGAATTGGTTCGACCAGCGACACAAGCGCGATTGGTGCAAGGAGTGTTGCAAAACGAAATAAAAGATTTCCTGCCACCGTCGCAAGCTCACTCGTCGCATTGATAGTAAATATCTGCGCACCTCCACGTTTAAGCATATCAAAAAAACCATGTCGATATTGCGCAATGAATACAAAAATAAACACTCCCGCAATACCTAATCCTAAATACTCCCAAAATGACGATGCCCAAAATCCTGCATCTTCTGCAACAAATTTAAAAAGGACACTACCAAGCGCTGCCAAAATTGCTGCAGAGAGCATGCACAACGTCGCTTGCCGTTTAAATCTTAATCTCCCTGCGAATAAATGCGCCGGTTCAAGAGAAATAATAAACCCACCAAAACAAACAATACAGCCACCAATTATTTGTAACTGCGTAAGTGTCTCTCCAAGAAAAAAGTACCCAAAAATATATGCAAAAAATGGGATGGTGAGCATCCAAGGATACACGACTGAAAGCTCATCTGCTGAAAGTGCGTAAAGATACAGAATAATCCAAATAGCATTGACGATACCTGCAATCATCAAAATATATTCTCCACTACCAGCTATTGCAATTCCGTTTTTAGAAAAAAGAAAAATAGCGAGCGCAACAAATAATCCAATCACACTCGAAAAAATAACCAGCGACCCGACAGGATGATCTCCTTCGTCACTTTTTTTTACCAAATAATGGTCAGCGATATTGACCATTGCCCACAAAACAGGCGCGCCTATTGCGTATATAAACCAGTGCATGATGTATAGAAGTATAGCATCTCTTATTTAACTACTAAAGAGATTTTTTAAGTTCAATTGCTCGAGCCATAATCCGTTCTCCTATTTTCCCCCAATCAAAGTACTGTTTATATTCCGCTGGATCAATCAATTTTATTTCGGTAATAGCAAGCGCCGGGTCATGCACAAATGGCCCATATGGTTTAACAGTGCATACAAATCGGAGTTGATAAAAAACACTATTATCGCGCGAATCAATTGCTTTTTGGTAACCGATAGGTGCAAATGCAATTACTTCCATATTTGATTCTTCTTGGATTTCTCGACGCAATGTTTGTTCAAATGTTTCGTCTTTTTCAATGGTTCCACCGATAAGTCCCCACGATTGTTTGTGTCCGCCATATCCTATTACTATACTCTCCCCAGAAAAACAGACCCCGTAACATTGACGACATTTTTCGTACGGCAAATGTTCAAATGAATCAGCGTCTTCATATTCAAAAAAATAAAGTACGCCGCTTTTCCCTGTGTAGTTTTCTTTAATCTGCATATTATATCCCCTCCTTTTTTAATTCCTCGACAAGTTCTTTTGCGTGTTTGGAAAGTTTGGTTGGGGTGATGACAGAAATTTTCACGAGCAAATCCCCACGACGGCCACGTTCGTTGGGGACGCCTTTTTCGCGTACTCGTAATAGTTCGCCATGATTGATACCTGCGGGTACTTTCAAAGTAATTGCCCCATCAAGTGTTTCAAGTGGATAGTCCATACCGAGTAAGGCATCAGAAAGTTTTACCGAAATATTAGTGAGGAGTGTGTTGCCGTCACGGGTAAATGATTTGTGTGCACGTACATGAATCTTCACGTACAAATCCCCTGTCTGCGCGCCACGAATCGCTTCGCCGACACCACGCAATCGGACCATTTCGCCGTTTTCAATACCGGCAGGGACTTTTATTTTTATTTCTTCTTCCTTGCGATAGACGCCTTTGCCTTTGCAAGTGCCACAATACTCGCTTGGAATCTGCCCTGTCCCTGCACACGCATCACAGATTTTTTCTGTTGAAAATGTACCCAAGAATGAACGACGTGTTTCGTGGACGCGTCCTTTGCCATTACACGTATCACATTTTTTCATGGTTGCACCTTTTTTTGCACCGTTACCACTACAGGTGTCGCACGTCGCTTGTCGGGTGAGCAATATATTTTTTGTTATGCCAAATACCGCTTCTTCAAAAGAAATCTGTATTTCGGTAGAAATATCACGACCACGTGCTGGTTGCTGTTGCCCTCGTCCCCCATTAAAAAAGTCAGAAAAAATATCGCCCAAATCGCCCATGTCGAATCCTTGCTGTCCTTGTGAAAAATCAAAGCCACCAAATCCTTGGCCTCCGCCGAAACCACCAAATCCGCCAGGTCCACCACCTCCCATATTCGCACCTGCGTGGCCAAATTGGTCATAGGCGGCCCGTTTCTGATCGTCAGAGAGGGTTTGGTAGGCTTCGTTCACTTCCTTAAATTGCGCATCAGCACCCTTGTTTTTGTCAGGGTGATATTGGTGTGCTTTTTTATGGAACGCTTTTTTCAGTTCGTCTTTGGATGCGTTTTTTTGTATTCCAAGAACTTCGTAATAATCCTTCTTTGGCATAGTAGTTCTATTGTAGTGAAAATGCGGAAAGAGGCAAGAAAAAACCCTTGTTCATATACTAAACAAGGGTTTTAAAATCAATTTAATTTTGAAAGCACTGCTTTAACTTCTTCTTCTCGATAAAATGAATACCCGGAAAGCGTGTGCGGATGATAAATAATGGATATCGTCCTTTTAGTAAGCCCATCTCTTTTAAACACCGTCCCGAATAAAATAAACGCCCGCATCAGTAATCCATCTTGAAACCCTTGTAATGCGCGATTGATCGCACCAGTTTCAACTTTTTGTTCATCAGGTGGCGTACCATTTATCACCTCTAAATCTGCTTGAAAAAATTCAGCGCGTACAAGGGTGATAGAAATTTTATATTTCTTACTCCCTTGAATCACGATTCCCGTTATCTCAATCTGGGAAATTGTTTTTTTTTGCAGCAACAATACTTCTTCATCGGTGATATTAAGGTCGATGATTCCTTTTTCGTGTATTCCTTTTTTACTTTCTTCCATGGTGTAGGATTTTCTTGCATCATACCATTTTGTGTAAAATTGTCAATCTCTTGCGGAAAGAGAGGGATTTGAACCCTCGATGCCCTTTCGAGCATGCTGGTTTTCGAAACCAGTGCCTTCAACCACTCAGCCATCTTTCCAAATCACCACAAACTCTACCATTTTTTTGCATTTTTTTCAAAAAATGCTATAGTTTTTTTGTCTATATTTATGGCCCTATCGTCTAACGGTTAGGACACCGCCTTTTCAAGGCAGTAATCAGAGTTCGATTCTCTGTAGGGTCACCGCGGCAAAAAATCCCATCTGCATGGGATTTTTTGCTACACGGTGAAGCCGGAGCGTTATGTTTTGTTTCAAAACATCGCGAGGCGGGGTCGCGACCGAACCGAGCGACGGCGAGGTGAGAGTTGTGACACTAAGATAAAAATTTTATCTGTGACACCAAAACAAAAATATTCGTGAACGATTCTCTGTGCTGTGGGAAACTTTCTTTTGACAAAACAATACCCTGCTACACTATAGGTAGTCGATATTAGCAACCTAATTATTATTATGTATGTCATTACTCGCTCTTGCGTCTGTAGTCTTTTTTCTTGCGTATGGTATTAGTCACTTTTTCCCATTTAGACACTCAGATAAGATCGCCGCAGTTGCTGCAATCATCATCGGTGTCCTTTCTATCATCAACCTTAAGTAATTTTCATGCCCTTGTCTAACTTGTTGTAGAGCAACAATAGACAAAATAAAAAACCGCCGGATAGAGGCGGTTTTTTATGTGCAATATTAATTGCGAGGTTTTGGCTCTTGCGCTTCGCTCACACGGAGTGGGCGTCCATCAAGATCTTGACCATCAAGCATTGAGATTGCTTTTTCACCTTCTTCGCGAGATGCGAATTCGACGAAACCGAAGCCTCGAGACTTGCCAGTCATTTTATCCATGATGACACGAGCACTGACAACAGCGCCCGCAGCAGCAAATGCATCCTTCATGATAGTGTCGTTGACACCCCATGATAGATTTCCAACGAATAGTTTCATTGTTGATATTTGTACTAACACTAAATAAAGTCGACCATACTTTCGCAAGGACGACGACGTCGACACATGGGGAAAATATAGAAAGAAATATACCATGGCTATTTGGGAAAAGCAAAACCCCTTCTCTGTGGAAAAGGGGTTTTAAAAACTAATTCACTGTGTAATTCTCAATAATATAGGGATTCAAATTTGGATTTGCCTCCCCTGCATAGATAATGCGCGCGCCATCACTTCCTTGATAATCTTGGTTGTCATGCAATGGAAGTGTTCGTAATTGTTGTCGTGGCAAAAAAAGAATACATGCTTCTCGTTCAGTTGATGAAGAATCTTTTTCAAGCCAAAAGAAAAATGGTTCAACAGGATTCGGCAATCTTTCTATGTTGCATTCATAGGCAAGATGTTCATCATCTGATTGCATTTCAAAAAAATCATACAACAGATTCCATGTATCCTCATCCTGTACACCAAAATAGACAACCGCTCCCCATGTCTTTGCGTCAACAAAAGGTTCTTCATGAGGAAGGTTTATTTTCCATAATTTTTTCTGTTTATGCTTTTCTATGTATCGATTAATGTACCCTTGAAAAAAATGCCAAATTTCCTCACTCTGAATATTTAATTTCTTAAAATAACGAGCAAGAAATACTGGAAATACAACGATGTCATTTCTATAGATAACTTGGCCACTGTGTGGATATACATCAAAAAACAAATCTTGCTCAATTTTCACCATCCATTTATTGGTGAAAATAAGCTTCTCGTTTTCATTTGTAAATCCATCATCAGGACTTCTTTTTGTCGGCGAGACAAAGGTTAAGACGAAGAGTGTTTTCATTTTTCAGGAATTTGCTTTGAGTTTACTACACATTGAAGAATTCGTCATCTTTTGGTATAGTGCGAGCACGTCGTTTTGTTGTATTTCGTATTTCCTTTTTTGCGCGGTTAGCTCAGTTGGTAGAGCGCGTCATTGACGTTGACGATGTCGGGGGTTCGAATCCCTCACCGCGCACAAGACAAAAAAAGTATACCCCCGACGGTGCGATGAGGCATCGACTGCTTGGCATTTTTTGCTACTTGTGCGAGCCGGAGGCATGTTTTTCGTTTCGAAAAACCGCCGAGGCGGGGTCGAGAAATTTTTTGAGCGACGGCTCAAAAAATATTCGTGACCACATATAAAAACTCCATTTTTGCGAAGCAAAATTATCTGTGACCGAATCCTACAAAAATTTTTTAGTCGCGGGCGAATCCTAATTTATTGTAA
>CALRCO010000014.1 GCA_943354645.1 Candidatus Nomurabacteria bacterium
AAAAAGAAAATCACAATACCAATAGGGCCTAATATTTGCAAAATAGTGAGCAACCAAAATCCAATACCACTTTGTCCTTTGACATTCAGTGCGACTTTTCCTAACTGCTCTGGTGTCACGCCATATCGTCCGAGCGTTTCTGTGATAGATGCATCGGATTCTTTTTTACTTTTCTGTACGGTATCATCTACGCGCGTAATAGTAAGGGTGTCGCCATTTACAATAATCGCTTTCACCTCACCTTTTTCTACCGCACTGGCCAAATCAGACAATGAAATTTCCGTCCCCGCTTTCGTACCACCTGAAATACCTCCGTAGAGTAACGACAACGCCGTAAAGACAAAAATAATCGAGATAATGTAGTTGATAATCTTAGGTTTTTTGTGTTTTTTACCTTTTTCTTTTTTCTGCATATTGTTAGTTTCCATAATGGCCAGTATACGCGTCCGCCTGCTTTTTGAAAAGCAGGCGGACGCGTAGTATTTTTCTATGTCCGCTATAAATTACACAGACATTTTTTGTTTAAAGACTCGTCGCACCATAGTGCACACCGCATATCCCCCGAGCAAATACGCAATTATAAAATAAAGATATGGAAAGGATGGTTCAAATGACGCAATGAGGAAAATCCATGTCCAGGTAAACGTTGATGCGAAATAAAATTGAAGCATCTTGTAGGCAGTCTTTTGTTTTGTTGCAAGTATTTCAATACCAAGCAAGACAAGCATGATCGTCATATTCGACAGAAATCGTCCTGATGCCAAAAATTCTGCCGGCTTTTCTGCAAATAAGACCGACCCGAAAATTACCACAACAATAATGGCAAATAAAATAACTCGTGTATATTTTTTAAGACGCGAATCGGCACTATTTTTCGAACGAATAGCAGTAATCGTGCGCACATATGACGCAACAATACCAACCGTGGACGCGATAATATGGGTTATGAGTATCATGCTCATAGTATATCGGGTAAATAAAAAACCCTCAACTGTTTTAGAAACAGTTGAGGGTTTTGATCAAAATTGTGTAAATAACAATTTAAATCCAGTAAAGAGTGTGCAGAGATACCAAAACAACATCACATACGCCCAAAATCGATGCCTCCTTTTATTTTTTTCTCCCGTCATCAGAAATTTTAGAAACAAGAATAGCAAGCCTGACGGTATCGCAAACCCATACAGATGTATGCGAAAAAAAAGATCATGCCCTTCGTGTGTCTGTAATATGCTTTTGTTATGAAAGCGCACTACTATCTCTGTAATAAAAATAGACACAACCATCAATACGCCAGCGACAGTTGTCCAAAACTTGTGTTTTTTAAGTTGAATAACCTCTAACTTTTCTGAGGTAATATATTTTTTTCTCGAAAGTTTTACCTCTCTTCCATACACCCCTGCCATAACAAAAGCAATAAGGGTCATTATAAAAGATGAGAAAATGAGTATTTCCTGAAGTAATTGTATTGTATCCATGAGTTGAAATTTTTTTGAATGTTTCCCGCATCATATATGGCGCATCACTTTTTTGCAACAAATTTGGTATAATCCTCCCGTGTCACTCGCATCGAATAAAAAAGCACATTTTGAGTACGAACTCCTCGAGACCCTTGAATGCGGCATCGAGCTTCTTGGACATGAAGTAAAATCAGTGCGCAAAGGTAGTGCCACGCTCGATGGCGCGCGAGCGCTTATTCGCGGGGGCGAGCTCTATGTTGTCGGCTTACATATTCCACCCTACCAGCCAAAAAATACCGATGAATCCTATGACCCTGCTCGCACGCGCAGACTTCTTGCTCGCACGAGTCAAATTGCAAAAATGGAATCATCGCTCCACACCAAAGGTTTGACTTTGATACCAGTATCGTTGTATAATAAAGGGACGAAGATCAAAGTCGAACTCGCAATCGCGCGCGGTAAAAAGAAAGCCGACAAGCGCGAGAGTATAAAAAAACGCGAAGTTGACCGAGAAATTCGCCGTGTATCGAAAGAACGGAGATAGTTGTCCGTCTTATACTAGAGTCTTATATTGTTGTTTGAAAATAAAGAAACAAAAAGCCCTTCGACTTTTCTCTTAATTTAATTAAGAGAACGCTCAGGGCAAATTTTGCTTCGCAAAATTTGGGACTGCCAGGCATCGACAAGGATTCCTGATTTGTTCGCGCATGCCGAGCACCTACGTACTCTCGTAAACCGTCGTAGAAACCTAAATGCAAAATCTGCATCTTTGAAATCACCGTACGCAAGTGCGTTTGATTTCAATTTCGCACTCGCGTAAGCGACATTGCGAATGTCTTCACACATCATGTCTGATAGTGTGTGCGGGCATAATATAATCAGGCTTAAGTATCTACCCTGTCTTGGTGTAGATATCTAACAATCACACAAGACACTTTCATATTTCTTCGCATTACTTGTGGATATGAAATAAAAAAGTAATGCTACGCATGTAGATCCGCTCATCTCACTTTCTTGCACGCGGATTCAATTTCCGCCAGTTCCACAAAATAAAAAATCTCCATTACTGGAGATTTTTTATTTTGTGGAACTGGAGCAAGCCAACTGCTTGGCTTGCGTCGAAATTGAATCACCGGAACTATGTTTTTTGCCTCGAAAAACGAGTGAGGTGGTGCCCAGGCCGAGGAGTGCGACGGCACGACGAAAGCCGCGGGTCAAATCCCCTTTTTTTCTGCGCCAACGAATGATTTATTCGTAACCGAACCCATCCAACTCCACTTGTAAAAAAACAGCGCTTTTCATTTCCCTTTTTTCTGCCATACTTAACTACAAACAATTTCACATGAAAGAATTTATCGAAGTTCCCCCAGGCGAGGATTTGTTTCTCTATGCACTAGAGGTCTACGAAACAATTATTCGTATGACTATGTTTGATACACAAGGACACTCGCCAGACATAATAAAAAGCGATGTGTGCTTCAGTAAAAATGAGCAAGGAAATTTTGGTGCATTCATCATCGAATCAAAATTCTCAGGCAAATGCCTACTTGTCGGTGTATGGAAAAGAAAAATCCAAGTCATCGCCAAAATAGCATCCACCAGCGAGGAAAATCTCTGGGTTACTGAATCAATGTCTATCAAACAATTGCGAGCATGGAAGGAACGCATCTCTCCCTCTTTTTTCTAAACCACCCTTATGTCGCAAGGGTGGTTTATTATACACACCCGTATCTTGACAAAATATCTTAGATATGATAGGATTACCTGGTAATAGGGTGTTCGAAAAAGTCGATTTCTTAAGCAACTTATTTTTATATTTAGTAGTATCCAATCAATCATATGACAGGAAGTATCAAAAAGCTCACTGACAAAGGATTCGGTTTCATTACGGCAGAAGGTCTTGCAAAGGATCTTTTCTTCCACACTAATTCACTCGTCGGCGTATCGTTCAACGATCTCCGCGAAGGTGATGCAGTTTCTTTTGAAACAGAAGAATCTCCAAAGGGCATGAATGCAGTAAACGTACAACGCGTATAATACTCGCAATCTAAAGAAAAGGCCGTTCCGAAAGGAACGGCCTTTTCTTATGCATTTTTCACCCATATTGCTTTTTTTGTAAAATAGTGTAGAATATTACAAAACCCAATTGTTCTATGTCTGATAAAAAAAGTGAAAACCACCCACACGCAAGCGCAAAAGAAGCATTAATTGTTTCTATTGCAAAAAATGTTAAGCAAATAAATGAGGAAGGCAAACAAAGACATCTCCTTCTTAAAATTGCTTTTGGCTCCACAGAGGAAGCAAACGAAATTCAAGGATCTATCATTGTTCATGGAGGTATCGAACCACACAAATTTGTCATCATTGTCATTGATAATGACGAGATTGAAGTAAACACTTTCGAACAAGTACTCGAGGACGGTCTATCATTGGAAGGATTTCTAGAGCTTGAAGGAATTCCTTATATGACTCCTCACATCCCCGAGTATGAAAACAGTCAGTCATTGCTCTGGAAAATAACTGAAGCATTAACTCTTAGTGCAACAAACATATGCCCTGATGAAACAGTAAAAAACATAGTGGATTTTTTACAAGAACCAATATCACAAGAGCTTGTGAAAACAAAGAAGCAAGAAGAAATTAATACTAATTAAAAACCCCAAAAACAAGATCAAAAGGCGGCTCATCACGAGTCGCCTTTTTCTATACCACAATCTCCTATCGATGTGCGTACCAATGAAAACAAACACGCACTCGAACCAAGTTGTTTTGCGAGATCTTCCACAAATACGCGCACGTAAAATCCGCTCGAGACCGTGAGTGTAAATTCCGCAAGCATGATCTCTTGATCCTCTATTTTTTTCCATGCGTCTTCGATAAGCTCATTTCGGAATCCATCTGGTGCAGTGCTGATTCGTCTCAAAATGTCCGGCAAAAGCTCATGTAATTTTTTGGTATGCACACCACCCGGCGAACAAGAAAATAATGTGACTTCATGTTCTGGTACACGTGACGGCTCTTCCCCCTCGAGCGCATACGCAAAAAGCGGCTTGCCATCAACTGGTTTTGAAGAGAACGAATGATACGATTGCGTAAATGTGCCGACAGAGGATTTCATTTTTTCTTCCACTGATGCGGGCAAGGGAAGTACTGCATCTATATGTTCCGGAATTCCCAATAAGTCCCCACTATCGGTCGATACTCCAAACAGACATACCGCTTTGTATGTTTTAGGAAGTCCGTTCCATGCCTCTTTTTTAAATCTATCCTCTCCCGAAAGGATAATGAGCAGTCCTTCCGCCATTGGATCAAGCCGGCCAGCGTAAGTCGCGGGCTCATCCGCAGTCAACACACCTTCCTTGCGAAGGCGGTCAATTACCATCAGTGGCGTCTCTCCTAATTGTTTGTATAGCTGGTGAATCATAGACTTCGTTGACGTGTGGAGCTATTTTAGCTATTATTCTCTTACAGACCTAATCATACACATATACTAGTGCGAGAACGAATCAACAACCAAATACGCGCAACCGAGCTTCGTGTGCTCGATGCAGAAGGTACACCGCTCGGTGTCCTTAGCTTCAGTGAAGCAATGAACCTCGCAAAAGAGCGTGGTCTCGACCTTATTGAAATTTCTCCGAACGCTATGCCTCCTGTTGCAAAGATAATGGAGCAAGGCAAATATCAATACGAACAGAGTAAGAAACAAAAAAAGGCTAAGGCTGGTGCAAAAGCAACCGAAACCAAAGCGATCCAGATCAAAGTAGGAACTGGTGACCACGATCTTCTCTTAAAGGCTAAAACTGCCTCAAAATGGCTCAAAGAAGGCCACCGTATCAAGATTGAGCTTTACCTCTCCGGCCGTTCTAAGTACCTTGACGAGACGTTCTTGAAAGGCCGTTTGGATCGTATCCTCCATCTTATTACCGAAGACTTCAAGATTGCCGACCCTATCAAAAAGGGACTTAAGGGCTTTATTATGACGATCGAGCGAGGCAAGGCCCAGGCACAAGACCCAAAGCCAGCTGCTACCCCAAACCCCTTGATTATTTAAGGAAATACTGCTATGCTTTCCCTACTTCTATGAAGACTAACAAATCCCTCACCAAGCGAATACGGATCACCAAAAACGGCAAGCAACTTGTCCGCAAGCCTGGTTTTAACCATTTCAATGCAAAACAATCTCGCGTTACGCAATTGAACGGCCGTAAGTCTCGCCAATTAGAAATTCCGGTAAAATTCCGCAGCCGAGCCATCCCCTACAATTAAAGTCATCAAGTTTATAAAGTAGAAAGTTATAAAGAAAACAAATAACTCACCTTTACAAACTTTATAACATTACAAACTTTTAACTTATAACATATGCCACGCGTAAAACGAGGAACAATTAAATTAAAGCGCCGTAAGAATATCCTTGCTCGAACTAAGGGTTTCCGTTTTGGACGAAGTACGAAAGAAGCGCAAGCTAAGGAAGCATTGGTACACGCAGGTAAGTACGCATTCATGCACCGCAAGGACAAGAAGAGCGAACGACGCCGCATCAACCAAGTGAAGATCAATGCAGGAAGTCGCTCTGCAGGTCTCTCCTACAGTAAGTTCATGGGTGGCCTTAAGAAAAAAGGTATTGCACTCGATCGAAAGATCCTCGCTATCCTCGCTGAAAAGCATCCAACAGTTTTTGCAAAAATCATCGCTGAAGCAAAATAAAAAATCTCCGCCATCTGGCGGAGATTCTTTATTAAATAGTAATAATTTCTACATCACTAATATCAAGAGATCCTTTGTATAACACGTGTGGAACAAATACGTGCATATTTGGTTGTGGAGCCCCTTTTGGTATTGAGTTAAAAAAATCGATAGCGGCTTGCGGTAAATCTGTGTGTTGTGCGATTACCTCTGGACTATATGTAATAAAACTATTTGGATTGAGACTGGGTTTTACTGCCCCATCAGGTTCGTTCAAAAAAATAATTGTGTTTTTCGGATCAAGCATCTCTGGATCTATTTGATAAAACCTCACCGTAGGAAAATAATGCCCAGCCGAAACGTACACATCTTTAATAAGCTTGGGGTGCACAGGTGAAAAATGTAACACGTCATTCCAAAGACAGTTGAGAGCTGGAATTACTAATTCCGTGACCTCTTCACGTCCTTTATATTTAGCACTGTATTTCTCGTATAGTTTCGGAAAGATGGTTTTTAATTGATTCAGAGGATATAGAACATTCCCTTCCATATCGTTGTGAACCATGTGATAAAGATAACTCATCTTTTATTTCTTTATTAATTTGAATTCTGCAACTTTTCTCGCAGCAACTGCTTGAAGAATTTTGGTGACAAGCCGTTTTGGATCTGTATCAAAAATGACATTTTGCGGCATTGCGCGGCCGGTAGCAAGGACGGAGCGGATTGCTTCATCTGTCTCCCATGAGCCTTCAAGAACGCCTACAGGTCGTCCTTCTTCGAGCGCAACCGCAAATTCGGCAATGGAGCGCACTTCGCCGCAGCCGACAATAATCGCATCGCACGAGCGCGTGAACATCAGATCAGCACCGGAATAGCCGAAGCCGGTGTAGACGATCAAATCGAGATAATCGAGCGGTAGTCTGTATGCAGTGACATGTTCTTGTTCATTCGCTGCTGGAGATATGCCGAATGTCACCCCTTTCTCTTCTTTTGCACCCATCGCAGCCCAGAGCGGAAAACCAGTGGTTGCCTCTGTCACCAAGACACCGCCTTGGCGCACAATTTCTCTCCCCACTTCTTTTGCAACATCAAGCGCTTGGGTACCGCATTTTACTGAATCAAGTGCACCGGAAACACCCACTTTTACTTTCAAGTGATTATGCTTGTCGCCATTACCTATTGGGCCGTTGTAACAAAGATATTCCATTAGTAAGTAGTTAGTAGTAAATAGTAAGTAGGGAGCAAAATCTGCCTCACCCCCGCCCTCTCCTTATCATGGAGAGGGAGCCGAACACATTTTATCATTAAAAATCAAGAACGACAGATTCACCTTGCATTGGCGCGACGGCATCAAGTGCCAAATTGTCGCGAATACGCTGGACGAGGAAGAGTGATGACTTCGGTTCACCCATCACCACGAAAATTTTCTTTACCGAACTTGCAATAGTTTCGACAAAGTTCACCAATCCATCAGAATCTTTGTGTCCGGAATAACCACTGATCTTTGCGACCTGCGCCCGCACTTGGACATCCTCTCCCATGATATGAATACTCTTCGCGCCATCTTCAATTTTTCTGCCGAGCGTACCGAGCGATTGATAGCCCATCAAAAGCAGTGTGTTTTTTGGATCAGGCAAATAATTTAATTCGTGATGAATGATGCGGCCACCATTACTCATACCGGAACCAGCAATCACAATCTTAGGATTTGGTGCGCGCAATATTTCTTTTGATTCTTCAGTCGCGAGCGTCACTTTGAGTCCAGGAAAGGTAAAGATGTCATCGTGTGAGAGCACTTTTTGCGCAGTCTCATTAAATACATTCATGTGCTTTTTATAGACAGCGGTGAGCTTAATCGCGAGTGGTGAATCGAGATAAATAGGCATTTGTGGTATGCGCTTATTTTCAACTAAGTCATTAAGTTCAAAAAGCATTTCTTGGGTGCGATCAAGTGAGAATGTCGGGATCATGAGTACCCCACCACGTTTGTAATTGTCTTCAATAAATCCTTCAAATTTTTTCTTACGTTCACTTCGATCTTCATGATTGCGGTCACCGTAGACAGATTCCATAACCAAATAATCAACATTAACGAGTGCCTCTGTATCGCGCAATAGTGGTGCCGGAGAGTTGCCCAAATCACCGGTAAAGACGATTACTTTTTGATTGTACACAATGTGCAACATGCCAGAACCAAGAATATGTCCTGCGTCTTTAAACGATACCCGGAAACCACCTTCTATATTGAGTTCTTCATGATAAGCAATTCCCTCCCAAAGCGAGAGCGCTTTTTTCAAATTCTCTTCCGTATAAATTTTATCAAGACCGTGTTCGTGATCGCGAGAAAGAATACCGATAGTATCGCGGAGCATTGGTTCGATAAGGTCTTTCGTCTCAATAGTAGAGATGATACGGCCCTTGAAACCATCATTGATAAGCTTTGGAATGCGACCAATGTGGTCGATATGCGCATGCGTAATAAATAAAATATCAATGGTTGTTGCGTCAAAAAGAAATGGTTCCCAGTTTGCTTCATCGGCAAGCTTTGTGCTTTGGGTCAATCCGCAGTCAATGACAAATTTTTGTGTATCACTTTCCAATAAAAAATTCGCTCCTGTAACAGAGCCGGTACCACCGCAAAATGTAAGTTTTAATGTTCTGGATGACTGCATAGCTTAAGTATACTATATGACTTCCTGTTTTGGACGTTCCGAACTGTGGAAGAGAAGCCCTCGAAAAACAACGAGCGCCGTTGCACCCCCGATAGTGTCGAGTGCAAGATCACTTAATGTGTCTGCAAAGTCTCCAAAATCAATATAAGTAACCTTACCGAGAATAAATTCAAATATTTCCCATCCAATACCAATAACTAACACGCATCCTATAACCAACAACACGCGCTGTGTATTGGAATAGGTAGGATATCGCGGTAACACATAGGTAATAATAAAAAAGAGCGCCAACATCCCTGCCCACACACCACCAAAATAATGCATTGGCATATCAAACCAAGGGATGATGATGTACCACGAGTATTTCATCGCAAGCGTATTAGCAATCCAGAGAAAAAAGATGCCGAGGAACATGAGTATAGGGAGTGCTGTTCGTCGTGTGTGCATATAAAGAGTATACCTATAGAAATATATTTCTCAAACCCGCCTATATTTTCAAACATGATACGAGAATTTGGGCGGAAAAATAAAAAATACCCGCCAACCGCGGGTGCTTTTTAGGATTATCTGACTGTAAGTATCGTAGCCACAATGTGCTACGTGGGTTGCTCGTTTCGTGCGCAGTAGTCGTCTTTAAAAAACAACGCGAGCGTACAAAAACAAAAGCGGTCCCATAAAAAAGATGTTCTAGATACTTAAAATCAAAATAACCCTACCTAGAGTATACGCTTCTCTAAAATGTCACACAAGTCTAGACAAAAAAACTAAAAGTTATAAAGTTTTCAAGTTGAAAATTATAAAGCAACACTCCCGATAAAGCAAATTTCGCAACCGTAGGTTGCGAAATTTGCTTCTCTCTTTATAACTTGACGAACTTTTAACTTTATAACTTACTCAAGTATGCCGTCCAAATTTACATCATAGAGCATTGTTTCCCCAATCAATCGATACGAAACAATTTCTGAAGGAGAAAACCAAATCGAAATTTCACGAGCTGATTCTTCTGGTACATCCGTGCAGTGAATTAAATTCCGCATTGCGCGAGATCCATCAAAATCACAGAGTGTATACGAATCAATAGTATAATCACCACGGATTGTACCGACATCAGACGTTGATGGTTCTGTCCCGCCAACAATTTTCTTAATAACGCCGACAGCGCTGTTGCCTTCCCAAATCATTGCAACTGCAGGACCGCACGTCATATATTTTACGATTGTCGTAATGATATCTTTACCGTATTCAATCGGTTCTTTTTCAATCGGTGCACCCATTTTCTTGCGATTTTCAATGATACCGTTTCCTTTACGCAAAAACCATGTATCATCTTTATTATAGTGAGTAAGACATTGTGCTTCAGTCGGAAGAATCATTTTGAGGGCAACCAATTTCAAACCAGTTCGCTCAAAACGCTTGATAATATCGCCAATCAAACTGCGCTGGACACCGTCTGGTTTTACCATGACAAATGCCTGCTCTTTTTTAGGATGTGTGTTGTGTTCCATACCGAGAGAGCATAGCAGAAAATGCTGATTTTGCAAAATGAAATTCGTATCGGATTTCCTCCCCTTGTGTAAGGGGAGGTGCCGAGGCTTTGCGAGGCGGAGGGGCTACTTCATCAATAAGTGTTCAATCTCCATTAACACTCCGTTTAAATTTTTGCGTATATCCTCATTCCAAAATCTTATCGTAGTAAGACCTAAAGAGTTCATAAAATCTTCTCTTTGACTATCATATTCAGCATTTTCTAAATGTTGTGCTCCGTCTAACTCAATAATCAATTTTTTCTCTGTACAATAAAAGTCGGCAATAAATTTACCGATGCCGGCCTGTTTTCGAAATTTATATTGAGGAAAATATTTCTTTAGTGTCGACCATAAAATTCTTTCTTCCTCGGTCATATTTTTCCGAAGTGTTTTCCTATTTTCTTTTGTCTGTTCCGGATAGAACATAGGTGATTTTATTAGCCCCTCCGTCCCTGCTACGCGGGACACCTCCCCTTACACAAGGGGAGGAAATAGAACATTATACCTTCTGTCCCGCATTAAATTTTGCCAGCACTTCTGCTTCCACTTCACCGCGTTCACGGCCATAGGTAAGATAAGATAATTGTTTGAGCTCATCCACCACAGCACTATTCCCTACAGGAAATGGTGGCAAGACAATATTGAACGGTCGCGGTGCAGGTGCACCATTGATAATCATCTGCATATACGCATTCAAATTATCAAGTCGCGTAATATCTTGGGCGGTAAATGTTGGAGTGAATTTTGGTTCCAACACCTGCGCATCTTCAGGACTGACACGGAAAATTGCCATCGATCCCACGTTGCCAAATACTGCATTTTTAATATCTTCAGGCAATTGACCAATATATTGGTGTGCAATATTTAAACTCAAACGATATTTACGCGCTTCAGATAAAATAGATGCAATCGCTGGCGTCGTAACATTTTGGAATTCATCGATATAGAGATAGAAATCTGCAAGCGTTTTGCCATACGAATCCACGCGAGACAGTGCTGCCATTTGGAATTTCATCACGATAAGCATACCGATCAAATTTGCATTCAATTCTCCAAGTCGGCCTTTGGATAAATTCACTAAGAGGATTTTCTTGTTATCCATAATGTCGCGGAAATTAAACACAGAGCGTTCTTGAAGTACCACCGGTCGCATAAATTCATTCGAAATAAAGTTATCGAATTTACTCGTGATATAGCCCACCATATTCTGGAGTCCTGATTCGCCGGTTGTTTTTTCTGCCGCAGCCCAGAATTGTTTGATAATCGGATTCTTACAAAAGCCCAATTTCATTTCGCGAAACGTCTTATCCGTAAGCACGCGTGAAATTTCAAGGAGTGTGTTGCCGGATTCCGGATGATCCATCACGAGGAGCGCGCTGTTCTTGAAATACTGTTCAAACATCGGACCACCAGACGTCTTCAAATCAAATAACTGCCCGAAAATCATCATGAGCATATCGATAACCATGGATTTTTGTTCAGGAAATCGTACATCGTATTCGAGCATGTTCAATCCCATTGGTCTTGGCGTGTACGCAGGATCAAAATAAATAACATCGTTCATGCGTTCTTTTGGAATATACGAAAGAATATCTTGAATATCATTACCGTGTGGATCAATAAAACAGCATCCTTCGCCGTTCTCAATATCCTGCTTAATCATCTGCTTCAAAAGCGCTGTTTTACCGGTTCCTGTTTGACCGATAATATAAAAGTGACGCATGCGATCTTCGCGTGACATGTGTATCGGCGTCGACACATCTCGATAATTGTTGTAGCCGAGCAAAATACCATCAGTGGAGATATTCAGCGGTGCAGGTGCCATACCAGCCTTTGCTTCTTTTAATTGCGGATTGCCCACGCCGACAGGGAAATGAAAAATAGTTGCAAGCTCGTGCAAATTGAGTGGCATGTCGGGTAATGAGGAGAATAATCGATATGAATATTCACGCAAAAATTCTCCGTTGTATTTTTCGGCAACCGATTCAAACACAAAATGGTTCGCGGTAGGATTACTAAATTGCTGAAATGACGATTCTATTTCCGTGCGCATCGCTTCTGCACGAGTACGATCTCCTGCTGATGCGATAATGCGGATACCCGTCTGCACAATCGTACTTTTTAATTTCTCGGTGACGTTCGTAAGCGCAATGTCGTCATTTGGTTTTACTTCTTTTTCTTTGTCCTTGTCTGTACTTTTGAAAAAAGCGCCAGCTGCATCTAAAAAAGCAGATCCTGCGTGAGACGCCCGGTCGATTGCTTTCATAGACTCCCCTTTTTTAAGTTCTGAAAGTGTATGCGTAAAATCTTTTACAAAACTATCTCCTGCGGGTGAAATCAAAAACTGCACCGACGCACCTTCGCCACTTTTTTTGAATTTGGAAAATACGGTGAGCAGTGAACTCATTGGATCAGATTCTATCGTATCGTGCGTTTTAATTGGATAGACAGGATACGTAGCGAGTTTCGCATACGAACCACTTGCAACGGTAGTCTGTGAAAAAATATTGTAGTCATCCGGCACTTGGCGCACTTTTGCATCTTGATAAAATGAGACCACTTGCTTCTCAAATAAATCTGCAGACCGTGTCGGTACTGCTGCATAGATAATCACCTCATCGCTCCCCTCAGGAAGGGCAATTTCAATCGTGTAGTGATTGTGCTCTTTGTTGTTTGGATCAGACGCAATCGAAAGCATGCTCGCATAAAATTGCTCCATACCGCCCAATAATTTTTTAAAATCCGCGGCTTGTGGATTTTCTTTTGGTGGTGGCAATGTCACTTCAAAAAGCGTCATCGAGAGCACTTTGAACAACGGCTCTTTATCGCGGAGTCCTGGAATGCCATGTTCTGTTGCAAGATATTGCACCAAGAAACGATGGAAGTCATCATCCACATGCGGATCATG
>CALRCO010000015.1 GCA_943354645.1 Candidatus Nomurabacteria bacterium
AAGAAACACCGAAGACTGAATAATCAAAAATCCCCGGGAGGGGATTTTTGATTATAATTGCAGAAATGAATAAGAAAGATTAGAATGCACCTATTCCGCCCTTAGCTCAGTTGGTAGAGCGAGCGCCTTATACGCGCCAGGTCCGGGGTTCAAGTCCCTGAGGGCGGACAAATTAGAAAAATCAAAAGCAATGGTATATACCATTGCTTTTGATTTTTCCCGTAGGAAGGTGTACTATGATAAAAAATTAAAACATAATGAAAAATTCCTTAATTAAAACACCGCCAGAGTTGCTGTATACTCTTATCGATTTACATTTTGAAATGTTTGGAATGAGTAGGGCAAAATCAATCAAAGAAAGCTTTATTGATTACCTTAATCATCCGCTACCTCATGAGTTCAAAAGGGGAGATATTGTTCATTTGAATACGGGATATCTTAACCGGGAGGCGTTTGACAGTATTTTTCTTTCTGAAAAAGAAATGGCTAAGATGTTAAAATACCGTCTCATCGGAATGTCGGTGCCAAAAGTTTTTGCTGGTAAAAAAACAAATGAGGGTGATGATTTTTTTAAAATTGAAAAAATTATTACCTACAAGCATAAAATTTGTACCGAGTTAGGTGGTCGTGGTGGACGCAAACCGAAATATATTGAAGTTGAAAGAGCTAAACTTCAATTTTATGCTTCTCGAGAAATACCCGTGTTCCATGAAGCGTATTTTTTTGAAACCGAAGAACAAGTATTTCAAAGCAATAGAAAGCTTTTCACCTACAGTTTGCACGGTTCTTCCCAGGCAAGCTCCGGTTCCGGTCGACATTTCATGACAGCAGCGTATGACTAATCAAAAATCCCAATCTTAAAATGAGATTGGGATTTTTTTTACTCAAAATGCAGTTCAAAGTGACGAGCGAGGATTGTTTTTTCAAGGAGGGGAAATTTTGAAAGCGAAGGATCTTCGGCGATTATTTTTTGTGCTTCAGTGCGCGCAGCTTCGACCATTTTCAAATTTTTAATCGCTTCCATACCGAGGTCGGTGATACCCCATTGCTTCGCGCCGCCAAGTTCTCCGGCACCACGAAGCGCCAAGTCGAGCTCCGCCAATTCAAAACCATTCTTCGCCGTTTTGAGTGCTTTCAATCGGTCCACGGTCTTTTGTGATTTTGCATCGGCAAACAAATAGCAATACGCTTGGTGGTTGCTTCGAATGACGCGGCCGCGAAGCTGGTGGAGTTGTGCAAGACCAAATCGTTCTGCACCTTCGATGATGATGAGTGTAGCATTCGGGACATTCACCCCGACTTCGACAACCGAGGTGGCGACTAAAATATCAACATCACCGCGTGCAAATTCCATCATCACTTCTTCTTTTTTCTCTTTCGTCATTTTTGAGTGCAACATATCAATCGCTTTGTCAGGAAATACTTCTTTGTGCAGTCGCTCCGCTTCAGCAGTGACGGATTTTACGTTGAGTGCTAATTCTTGATCAGGATCAGGCTCATTAATACGTGGGCAAATCACATACAATTGTCGGCCATTGGCCAATTCTTTTTTAATTTCTTCATATGCATTTTTTCGTTTGTCTGGTGCAATGATTTCGGTAATGACCGGTTTGCGACCATGTGGCATCTGGTCGAGCAAGGTGAGATCTAAGTCACCATAAACCGTGAGGGCAAGAGTGCGGGGAATCGGTGTTGCAGTCATCGATAGTAAGTGCGGGGCGAATCCTTCTTTGCGCGCGAGTTTTGCTCTTTGGTTCGTACCAAAACGATGTTGCTCGTCGATAATGACAAGTGCTAGATGTTTGAACTTTACGGATTTTTGGATGAGTGCGTGCGTGCCAATAAGAATCGGAATTTCACCAGCCGCGACCCATTTCAATAATTGCGTACGAGAAATCGCTGTCCAGTTATCTTTTGCAGATGCGACTTTCGAGGGGAATTTTCTGCAACCACTTCCGGTGATGAGCCCAATATTGATACCCGTGTGGCGGAAATAGGTGATGAAGTTTTCAAATAATTGCGTTGCCAATATTTCAGTCGGCGCCATATACGCAACCTGTAAAGAACCAAACGTTTGCATTTTTTGCGTTGCTTGGTTGAACGGACGATTTTTGATAATGGAATACGCTGCCGTTGCGGCGACGGCTGTCTTACCGGAACCGACATCGCCTTCGAGCAAGCGCGCCATTGGTGATGGTCGTGCAATATTTTCTAAAATAGTATCGATGGCGTTTTGCTGTGCGTCGGTTGCCGTAAAGGGAAATCGTCCCATAAAATCCGCAATGTCGTTTTTATCGACACTGATCTGGTAGGCGTGTTGTTTAGCAAAGGCGAGCTTGTCTTGGTGTCGCTTGATTTGTATAAAAAATACTTCTTCAAATGCGAATCGCTTGCGTGCAGCCTCTGCGTGATCTTTATCGTGTGGCGTATGAATATAAATGAGCGCAGACTTTAAACTCGGCAAGCTGTATTTTTTTAATAGAGTCTCCGGTAAGTAATCTTGCAGTTTTTCTAAAATACCACTTTTAAATATTTTTTGAATCACATGAAAGATGAATCTCGAGGTGATACCGCGTGTTTCCGGATAGACAGGATAGGCAAAAATATCTGGATGCTCGCCGTCTTCTTTTTTGAAAAGGGTGTCGTGCACATCAATCGGCATTGCTTTTTCTTTTTCTAATTCTGGATTTGCTAGATAGGAACCGCCGCCTTTGCGTTCGGTGACTTTGCCGGTCAGTTTTACGGATTGACCTTCGTGCACCATTTTTGCCATGTAGGCTTGATTGAACCAAACGATCGGCATTAGTCCAGAGCCGTCATCAAGAATTGCTTCACCCATTGGACGGCGCGTTGTGAATGATTTCCGTGTCGAGAGCTTCGTGATTTTGCCGTAGAGGGTAACGGTCTCGCCGATTGCTACGTCGCGAATGAGTTTGATATCTGAGATGTCTCCATAGCGGGACGGGAAATAATAGAGTAAATCGCGAATCGTTTTTACGCCAAGACGCAAAAATCCCGCCTTCTGTTTGTCATCGAGGCGGAAGTGGGTGATAAGGAGATCCGTGAGTTCCATAGGGTTTAGTATAACAAAAATATCCGTGCTTTTTGCACAGATATTTTTAGGAGCGTCTCTTTTATTTCAAACCTTGTCCTGCTTTGACGAATTCGTTTATTTTATCGACGAGTTCATCGAGGGTGAAGTTTGATTTGATCATAAATTCATTTGCACCTAATTCACGTGCACGTTCGATGTCTTTTGCTTCAGCGAGGTTTGAGAAGACGATGATCGGTGTCTTTTTTGTTGCAGAAGATTTGCGAATTTTTTCGAGCGCAGCAAATCCATCCGTGCCTGGCATGACGAGGTCGAGAAGAATAATGTCTGGTGTATTTTCATCAGAGAGTTTTATTGCATCCTTGCCGTTATTCGCAACCATTACTTCAAACCCAGATTTACCGAGTTTTGAAGAAACAAGTCCTTGTAAAAACGTGTCATCTTCCGCGATAAGAATTTTCTTTTTGTCTGCCATGCAATAAGTATATAGTAGCAAGTAGCAGGTAGCAAGGGGAAAGAAAATAGGCCATAAAATGCGGATTTGCCGAAGGCAAATCCGCATTTTATGGCGAACCCATGCTACTTGCTACCAGTCCCTAGCTACTCTTTTGCTGAAGCGGTAGCGAGAAGCAAAAGTTAGTGCCACTTTCCATGTTTTCAAACCATAATTTACCGGTATGATTTTCGATAATGGTTTTTGAGGTGAAAAGACCAAGCCCAGAACCAATAGAATCTTTTTCACGGGCATTTTCTGCCCGGAAAAATTTCTCGAATATTTTTGCACGCTCTGCTTCTGGAATGCCGATACCAGTGTCTTTGACGGATACCGTTACATTTTTGTCATCCATCGTTATAGAGACGATCACCTTGTCGCCAGCCTCGCTATATTTAATTGCATTTTCGATAAGATTTTGGAGGACAACGCGGATTTTTTCTAAATCTATCGGGATGAGGGGGATTTTTTCTGATGGGCGAGCAAATAAAAGTTGAATACCTTTTTTATACGACTCACTCGTGAAATCGAACATCGTTTCATCGACAAGTGCCAGTAAATCGCGCGGCTGATACGAATACGTGAGGGCAACGCTGTCGGTGTGATTGAGGGTGAGCATTTCTGTGACCATCTCCACCATGCGTTCGTTTGAATCATATGCTTTTTGCATAAAACTTTTCTGATCGCCGTTTAATTGGCCGAAATCGCCGTCCAAAAACATTTTTAAAATCCACTTGATGGCGGATAGGGAGGTGCGAAGCTGGTGAGCAGAAATAGAAATCCAGTTCGACTTTAAGTCGTTTAATTTTTGCAGGCGACTGTTCTCTTTTTCGAGTGCCGCGATGCGATCTTGGTCTGACATATATGCGCAAAGTATAGCCCCCGCGAGTTTTTTTTGAAAGGAAATGTGGGGAAAGAGCACCTCAAATTTCTAGTTGACAGCCTGTGCTAGACGCGTATGCTACAAGAAAAACAGATAGCACATGTACAATCACACACAAAGTAGCAAAATCGCCTTTTTCAAGATTGGCGGTTCATGTCTGGTTGGAGCAGAGAGCTTTTACCAGATGGTCTTACGCATCAGGGAGATAGTAAGAGAAAAACAAGGAACAAGTATTATCACCCTTTCTGCCTTTTCTGGAATGACAACTGCACTTGAGGAATTATTTGAAAAAGTGTGGGATATGTCACCGAAGATGAGAGAAAATAATGTTGGCAATGAATCACACAACCTTGCAGTGAATATTCGCCAAAAATATGTTATTCCGCTCTATAGTATGACGGGGGCTAATAAGAGAAGTGCGGTACTTGCCAGTGAAGCAGAAGTTGATAGGTTGTGTAGTGAACTTAGTTCACGGCTTCTTATGAGAGAAGGGGAACGCAAAGATATCAGCAAAGCAAGAGTACTTGCATTTGGTGAAGAATGTAGCGTTGCGATTACGCGGTTTGTACTTGAACATGTATACAACACCTCGTGTGATTACCTGCATGCGAGTAAACTTATCACGACTGAAGATGTACATAAGGGATATTGCATTGACAATACTATTGCAATGTCGAGCACTGAACAAAAAGTAAAGTTGTATGCGCCCGTATTTGCAACGAGTATTCGACCTGTCCTTATTGAAGGGTTTATTGGTGAGAATATGCACCATAAACAGACAGTACTCGAACGCGAAGGATCTGATGTTACAGCAGCTGCACTGGCGCGAGCATTTGTAAATTTGGGATGGGATGTGCCATTTGTGCGCTATTACAAAAATGTCGGAGGCGTATGGAAGCATGAGCCATCACCAGAAGAGATTGCGCAAGGTGATGGATTTGAGGAGCGCATTATGCTTCGTGATCTACTTGGTATTACACTGAAAGCAAAACAGAAAATACTTCACCCTGATGCAATTAGAGTGTTGATGGGGAATGGGTTAGGACAACCACGAATTCCTGTACAGATTGCATTGTTCTCGACTGGTGTTGTTGGTACAAAAATATATTAGAGTAAATCCCCGCACATGCGGGGATTTTTATTTTTGGCGGAGAGGGAGGGATTCGAACCCTCGGACCCAATTAAGGGTCGACAGTTTAGTAAACTGTTTCTTTAGACCACTCAGACACCTCTCCGTTGCTTTGTTATAGCAAAATAGTAATGATGTGTCTAGAAAAAAATACCGAAAAATGCTAGTCTTGTATGGTCTTATCATTACTTATATTGGAGCCGTGGGAGAGTGGTTGAATCCACATCTTTGCTAAAGATGCAGGGGGTAAAACCCCTCGCTGGTTCAAATCCAGCCGGCTCCGCAATTTTAAAAACCATCTTAAGATGGTTTTTAAAATTGCGGAGCCGAGCAAGCTTACCCCCGACGGTGCGATGAGGCATCGACTGCTTTGCTTGCGTGCTGGATTCGAACAGCGGAGCGTTACATTTTGTTTCAAAATGTCGCGAGCTGGTGCCCAGACCAAAATTTTTGACGAAAAATTTCGAGTCGCGGGCGAATCATGTCTCCAGCCGCCTCCGCAAAATAAAAAACCCTTTCGGGTTTTTTATTTTTAGTTATTTTTATTATTGCTTCGGCGTTCCTGTGGTATCGGAAGGAGACATTGTTGGGACGCGACAAGTTATTCCATCACTCGTACCGTAGAGTGCTTTATAGGTTCGAGGGTCTACGAGTGCGCATGGTGTGCCGTATGCACCAAGTTTGCGGAATGTGCCATTGGTCGTGAGTCCAAATCCACACTCATCTGGGCATAGTGTTTGTATTTGTCTCATTGCCGCTGCACCGCACACATTAGGACACCATGTTTCAGGTGTTGCTACTTGTGTCGTTGTTGATGTGACAAGTGCTTGAGAACCACTGTTTGATTTTCCAAATACGAACACGCCGACCATAAGGGTGAGTATCACAAGGAGACACAGTTTGATAATATCGAGTTGATGTGAATTCATAAAAAATAAATAAAGTTACTAATATATAGAGTATAGCGTTTTTATCACATATGCCCAGTGTGCTATACACAGATTTTATCTGCGTGGTACAATATCTGTATATGCAACAAACAAAAACAGGCATTAAGCCATGGATGATTATTATTGGTGTTCTTATTATTCTCGCTATTTGGGTTGGTAGTTCATACAATCGTATGATCACCCTTCGCCAACAGACACGTACATCTTGGGCACAAATTGATACCCAATTACAACGTCGTTACGATTTGATTCCGAATCTTACGAGCACCGTCAAAGGTCTCACTAAGCAAGAGCAGACTATCTTTGGAGACCTTGCAAAAGCTCGTGCAAGCTACTCTGGTGCACAAGGTAATCCGACTGCGCAAGCAACGGCAGCAAACAATGTTGAATCAGCAATCAATCGATTGCTCGTCATTGTTGAAAATTATCCAGTACTCAGATCTTCTGAAGCATTCACTGGCTTAATGGCAGAACTCGCAGGAAGTGAAAATCGTGTTGCGGTAGCGCGTAAAGATTACAATGAGGCAGTCAGTGGCTATGAGACAACACGTCAGCGTTTTCCAGGTTCAGTGATTGCAGGCATGTTTAATTTTGAGACGATTCCGTATTTTCAAATTTCTAGCGAAGAAGTAAAAGAGGTGCCAAAAGTGGATTTTGAATAGCACTCAATGATGAGTATGAAAAAATTCTCATTACAACAAATCGTAAGAAACTCTGCCATGGCAGAGTTTCTTACGATTTTTGTTTTTGCTCTTGTGCTTATTCCTTATACTACTTTCGCCTACACAAGCCCTGGCTCTCCTTCGGGTTTTGTGAATGACTTTGCAAATGTTATCTCCGATGATGCGCAGGCGGCACTTGAAACGAAACTTTCCACATTTGCAACTGAGACATCGAATGAAATTTCTATTGCAACGGTGCAAAATCTTGGCGGCGATACGATCGAAAATTATGCGAATGAATTATTTCGCGAATGGGGAATTGGTACAAAGGAAAATGATAATGGTATTTTAGTGTTACTTGCAATGGAAGAACATGGCATTCGTATCGAAGTCGGTTATGGACTTGAAGGCGCGGTGCCGGACATGATTGCAAACAGTATTATTTTAAATGACATCACGCCAAACATGAAAGCGGGGGATGTTGTTGCTGCGCTTGATACTTCGACAACGCATTTAATGGATGCAACACGCGGAGAATACGCGCCAATAGAATCGAATGACCAACGTGAAGCAGGTCTGGCGATATTTTCTTTCCTTGCTCCATTTTTATTTGTCTTTTTAAGTATTATTATTCGCATTCTTGCACAAACAAAATCATGGTGGTTGGGTGGTGTCTTCGGTGGTGTTGGCGGATTCATCACAGGTATGGTTATAGGCACTATTATTCTTGGTGCTATTTCTGGATTACTAGGAATCGGTCTTGGACTGCTTATTGATTATTTCTTATCTAAAAAAGGTGTTCGTCCTGGTGGTGGTCGTGGTCCATGGGTCGGCGGTTTTGGTGGAGGTGGTTTTGGAGGAGGAAGCAGTGGAGGTGGATTCGGTGGTTTTGGTGGTGGGAGCTCTGGTGGAGGAGGTTCAAGCGGTAGTTGGTAGAAATTTAGTAAATAGAGTACACTTTTGTCATGGAATCATCATTTGAAAAAGCGCAAAAATTAGTGGAAGAAAAACAAGTGGAAGAAAATTCCTCACTTGAAAAGGCGCAAAAATTAATAGAGGAAAAACAACAAGAGGAAAAGAGAATTGCTGATAGCGCCAGTCGTGCTACCAAAGAAACACTTGATGAGGTGATTGCGCACGAAAAAATACAAAAAAACGTGTTTCAAGATAGCGCAGGAGATGCACGACGAGAAATAGAAGAAAGTAAGGAGATTTTAGGTGACACTCTCCCAGAGCGTAAGCGTATTCAAAGTGTTGGTAAAAAAACACAAGCGTATTTACACAACGACGTAAAAGGTGGTAAAGAGCTATTGAAAGATAAAACAAAAGTAAATGAAATTTTTGGTGATGATATTAAAAAACTCAAGGAAATAAACGAAACTGTTAAAGGTGCTCGAGAGAGTATTTCAAAATTCACGAAAGAACTGGAAGCAATCAAGAAAGATAATTACAAAGACGCTGATGGATTTTTGCAGAAATTATATAAAACAAAAACATGGGAGAGTCTTCGCAATCGTGTCGGGGTTGCTGAAGCAGGAAGACATGATTTTAATGAAAGAACAGATATTGCAGAACGCGTTGAAAAAGAATTTCCAGAACGAATGGGGGATAGTATTGTGATGGATTTCAAAGCGACGTCAGGTGCGCGTATAAAAGATCCGACACTTGAAGTATTAGAAGAAAAAACAAGAGGCGAGCTTGATATTTATCGCGCAGAAGAACATGAAATGTGGAAGGCTTGTCGCGCAATGAAGAAAGGTTTTTTTGAGAGCAAAGAAAAATTTAAAGAACGAGAAAAAGAAGCAGAACAAGAAATACAAGAACATAAACAAAATGAATTAAAATTGTTCTTCTATAAAGAAGATAAAACAGGTATTTCTGATTTGTCGAATGCATATTCTGGTATACGAAATCATGTAGACAAAATGCTTACATGGACTTTAGGTGGTGGGCATTATAATGAGCAGTGGGAGAACTTTTTTAAAGAAAAAGAGAGAACACTTGGTGGAATTATAGATTTTTGTAAACAATACGCACAAGAAAAATTTGAAAAAACAAAATTAACCCCTGAAGAAGAAAAACTTCTTGAGCTTGAAAAAACAGTAAAAGAGCGCCGACATTGGGCAAGTTAATAAAAATAATATAATATATGCAAAACAAAAACACACTCATCATACTTCTTATCATCGCGCTCGCAGTTGTTGGTTTTATCGCATTTAAAAATAGCGCAAAAGCGCCAATCATAGACAATACGCCACCGACTACAATGCCAACTGATGGTATAACAGGAAACAAAAATAATAAAGCTGATCTTATCTCATTCTCGATTTGGCAAGAATCAAAAGTGCATGGCATTGTCTCGTATCGAGGCACGATTAAAGGCGCATATTTTTTTGAAGCAAATATTTTGATTAAAGTTCTCGGCGCAGACAAAAAGGTGTTGAAAGAAAGTAATGCAATGGCAACAACCGACTGGATGACTGCAGAGCCAGTAGATTTTGAAGGGAATATTGATTTCACTGGTCTCCCAACTGGTCGCGCATATATCCGTATCCAAAATGACAATCCAAGTGATATGAGAGAAAATGATAAGTGGATTGATATACCTATTATTATTCAATAAATATGGAATCACAAACACCTCCATCTTTTACACCGCCAGTACAACCAATCGAACCACACGAATTTAGAAAGAAGTATCCATTCGTTGCATATACGGTGCTTGTGTTTTTTATCTTGTCACTAGGACTCTTTTTTGCGAATCTACGCTTTCATTTTTTTGATAAAAAAGAGACTGTACCATCAGAGACAAATTCAATTACCACTGACTTTCAAATAAAATCAGATGTTCAGGAAACGGAGGATCCAAAATTGTCGATCGTTGAGGTAATATTTAGTGATACATTGATTCCCTATATTGTTGCGAGTGCCCCACCTGACGAAACAACGGCTATTGTTGGTAATACGGTAGTGTTTAGGTATCCTGCCGATGAAAAAGTTGAGCAATATGAGACTATGGGGGAAGAATCTGGTGGCAATGAAGTTATCGCTGACTATTCATATTATACGTATATGGCACAGGAATATCTTAAAGAACAAAGTGCTGTCGTTGTAATTGCAGAGACGCGGTACCTTTCCTTTGTTGTAGAAAATAAAATAGTTTACTTAGATACAGAAGCAGATGAAGACGATTTTGGTCTTACCTTATTTTTTAGTGATAGTAAAATGCCGCAGATTGTGTATCCTATTGATGTAGAGCTTGAATACCCTGTGTATTATGAGAAAAAATAGATATGAATAAAATCACAGTAGGTATCATTTTAATAATTCTTGTCAGCGCTGTAGCATTTGCCTACAAAAAATATATGCCAAATACAAATCAACAAAGTAATACGAGTGAACAGGCAAATGATATTTTCCCGAAACCAATCACTAAGAATGGGGTAACGTATACACTTATTGGAAAAGAAGAAATAACAAGAGATTATCTTTTGGATGGAACTGAAGAGACTGAAATTACAGGCTACACTATAAATCTCGTCGCGACAAAGAGCGATTACAGCACAAAATGGAGCACGCAGATTTTCTCGAGTCAGATGAGTAGTCCAGAATTTCTAAAAACGGTTATTACTGAATTTGCGTTGGAAGGGGAGCATGTCAAAATAAGCGGTGAGACAGGAACAAAAATTATAGATATGCAAACAGGAGAAATAAAAAATTAAACATTAATCTATGTCAAAGCTTATGATCACCATTATCGCAATCGCATTAATCGTTCTCGGAATTGGACTTTTGGTGTGGCAGTATGGCGCGCCAGAAAAAGTTGAACAGTTTATCCCGCAAAATAAAACGGATGACAAAGGCAATATGATTACTGATCCTGAAACAGGGGGAGTAATTACGGGTAGAAAAACAAGTGAACCACTTACAAAAAACGGCGTCACCTATTCAGTGCAAGTGAGTGCACCACAAGGAGATCCTGTTGCGGGTGCTGAAAATAAAATTATGGATGCTGATCTTTCTATTCAAGCAGAAACAAATGCTGGTGTTCTTGTTTTTGAAACATCATTAGGACTGGTTAAAGGAGGATACTCACGTAGTCAACTCGTTGATAATTTTCAAATCGTAGATGATATAATAATTATTACATTGAAAGACGGTCGTGAGTATCAGGTTGAAATGGTGCATGGTCAGATTATTGCACCCACAGTAAAGTAATTTTTTTCTCAAACGCAAGAAGGGGATTATATATTAATGCGCAACCGTAATCGCATAGACGCGCGACGCGCCTCCCGCTAGCAGGGCGCGACGCGCGTCTTTTAGAGTGGCACCGGTGGTGACGATATCGTCGATTAAAAAAACAACGGCATTTTCTAATTGCATACCATCTTTTACGACAAACACGTCGCGCATATTCGCCAAGCGATTGTGACGACGTTTTATTTTTGCCTGCGGTTCCGTATTTTTAGTTTTACGGAGGATGTTGGCGATGCGGAAATCGGTGGAGGTGCCCGCGCGCGTAAGCGCGCGGGCGAGTAACTCTGATTGATTGTACCCGCGTTCACGCAGGCGCTTTTTCGAAAGGGGAATAGGTACTATATATAGTATATGGCCGCCGATCTGCAATTCTTCTTCGCCATAAAGCGCAAGAAATCCTTCATATAGATGTGGGCCGAAGTCATCGGCGAGCGCTTGGGTGCCTTTGTATTTTAATTTCCATAATGCATTTCTAAGTGCAGGATTTTTATAGCTCTTGAGGGGGAAAATCCACGAAGGTAAGTCATGTTGTTCATCGTGCGGTGCATCTAAATTGCCAAAACAAGTCCTGCAAAAATACGTGCCGGATTTTTTGCACACAAAACATGCGCGAGGAAGGAATAAATCGAATAGTTTATTTTTTATAGTGTGAAGAAAAGACATGGAGATTGTTTTTTATTTTGTGTCATCCCGGCGGAGGCCGGGAAGCAGGTGAATATAAAAACTACCTCACCCCAACCCTCTCCTTAACAAGGAGAGGGGGCCGAACAGCGAAAAACTCCTTTCAAAAAATCATATTCACTAGTATACTTTTAATCATAACATTCACCATATGGAGTTTTCCCTTAAAAAATTTTTTAACAAACAAGTTTTGCATCACATTGCAAAAGTAGACAGCGTCGTCGGTATTGATATCGGTGCGTCGTCTATCAAAGTGGTGCAATTGCGCGCACATGGTGGGCGCGCAACACTCGAAACATATGGCACTAT
>CALRCO010000016.1 GCA_943354645.1 Candidatus Nomurabacteria bacterium
AGGGGTGCAAACGATTGTTCCTTCTGGTATGGAAATCATTCAAAGTGATTGTATTGTTATTCAGACACCAACAAACAATCAAGTGAATCCTCAGTCAGAGACAAATATTCCTTCTGTTCCAGTGACACAAGTAACGCCAACTGTTCCATATGCCGAAACAAATTATCCTAATTGGTTCGGTATACATTCTTTTAGTAATAACTGGAACGGTCAATATAAAGCAAATGGGGCTGAAATTAGTTTATGGTTTGAATTTGGTTCTTCTTCAACAAATTTAAATTACATGACGAGCAAACAAACATTACCTGCAAATTTTGCAGGCTTATTTCATCAAAAAATAAATAATAATGATATTACATCTCTTTATAACACAGCAAGTGGTAGCAATACCCTTTATTTTCGACTCGTTGTTCAGAATAGTTTAGGAATAAGTTATGGCAATGTATTACATTTTAATTTTGTAGCTAATTAGTGTATGTATAAACTTGAAATCATAGATGGAGAAAATCCTTTAATAAAATTTAAAAAAGAGATTGGTAGCACTCAAGATTTGAGAGTAGTGGTAGAGTTAACGTATGAATTTAAAGTTTCTAAAAAATTAATGACAATTGATGAAATAGACAAATGGTTTAAGACTGAAGGAATTAAAATAGTTGATGAAATATTTGAAACAATATCGAAGGAAGAAGTTGTAAAAAATTCAAACGAGTTTAATTTTTTTCAGATTGATATATCGGATAGAGGTCAAAAATGGTGTTTTAAAAAATAAATATGAAGCATTAAATTCCACATGGATTCCGGATCGCGCTCAGCGACTTCGCTTGTCCGGAATGACAAAAGTGCTACAGGCAAAGCCTGCAGCACTTTTGTGGTTTCTCTACTTACTACTACCTATTTACTACTTACTAAACAATTTACTTTTCTAAAAACGCCAATGTCATCCGTTGTTCTTTCGATTCAAACAATGTCACTTGGAAGTTATAGGTCTTGCCAAGTTCCAACTTCTCACGGAGCTTTGCTTCGCCACCGAGAAGGGAATTGTGGACCAAGCCAGCAACACCTTCTTTGATCGATACGAGCGCGCCATGTTTGTTGAATTTAATAACCACACCTTTGATGATGTCACCCTTTTTGAGTGAACCTTCAAATTCTTTCCATGGATTTTCTTTGAGTGCTTTGATAGAGAGCGAGATCTTGCCATCTTTTACTTCGATGACCTTTGCGCGGATCTGGTCGCCCAATTTGAACATAGAGCGGAGATCTTCAACGAGGCCCCAATCAATTTCACTGATGTGTACCAAGCCTTCAAGTCCTTCTTCGATCTTCAAGAAAATACCGAAGTCTACGATGCCTGCGACTGTCGTCATGAGTTCATCGCCAACGTTGTATTTTGACACGATTTCTTTGCGTTCTTCAGGATTGTTGTCTTTTTCAGAGAAAATAAGTTTGCCGTCTTTTGGAAGTGCAGAAATAATGATGACAGAAATTTTTGTACCGACGAGCTTTTTCAATTCGCGCAAGATCTTGTCCTTGTCAGAATCCTCCACTCGAGGATAGTGTTCAGGCTTGAGCTGACTTGCTGGTAAGAATCCGGAAATGCCTTGCCATTCGAGGATAAGACCACCCTTGTTCGCTTCTTTGACTGGAAGATCGAAGAGTTGCTTTGCACGGATTGCTTTGTCCGCTTCGCTCCAGAGGAGTGCTTGCTTTGCTTCTTTGAGTGAGAGTTCGATGTAGCCATTGTCATTTTCTGCATCAACGACTTTCGCCTTGATGACATCACCGATGTTCACTTTGCGAATGATATCTTTCGCATTCATGAATTCGCGGCCGAAAATAATACCGGTACCTGCGGCACCGAGGTCTACATACACTGCTGATTTTTCAAATGCGACAACCGGACCTTCTACGAGGTCATCGACTGCCGGCTTGTTCATACTTTTTTCAAGGAGCGCCGAAATAGGATGATTTGCAATTGCTTGCTCTTTATCACTCAATACGACTGCGCCTTTTTCTTTCTTTGTTTTGGTCTTTGTTGGCATAAAATTGGGAATAAAAAATCCGCTTGCAGCGGAATATGTGGATTTTGAGGGTTTTTCGCATTGTCTCTTGCGAAAGGGTTATTCCCCAAAATGTCCGACTGATAACAAGGGCACTATAGCATATATATAGAAGGTGAGCAAATCAAATTAGCTGTGATATTATATTTACTATATGAATGAAAATAATAATGAAAAAGAGCCTTTTAAAACAGAGCTACGTGTGAGTGGAGGAGAATTTAATCTTAATCATTTAACCGCTCTATTTGTGGAAAATAATATAAGATTATTAAGCTTAGTCGGGTTGAATTCTCAAGAAGGCGCGGAATTTAAAATAACGGAGGACAATGTCCCCTTAGAGGAAGCGCACCTCACTGTGGCCGCTCCTCATGAAAAGGTAAGAGAAATCTTACTTAATAGTCCGGAGTTTAAAGATAAAGTAGATACACTACTTGGACAAGCACTAAATTAGTTCTTTTGGTCTCCATTTTCCCCTAGGAAAAAAGACGAAAATTTGCTATAATACCTATATGATTCTCAGTTATCTCGGTAAAAGTTTTATAAAAATCACGCAAGGGGATTTGACGATTGCGGTCAATCCGATCGGCAAAGATGGCGCATGGCCTTCTAAAGCAACAAAGTTTGCATCTTCTGTTGCGCTCTCATCACTCAATGATGAAAGTTACAACGGTTTCGACACGGTGACCTACAATGATGTCGCACCATTTTCTATTTCCGGTCCTGGTGATTATGAAGTAAAAGATGTCACCATTCGCGGCGTTGGCAGCAAGGTCACACGCGATGGCGACACGCTCATCAATACGTCCTACACTATTATTGTGGATGGCATCACCTTGGCATTTTTAGGTCCAACGCAAAACGAACTCGATGCAGACAGTCGCCAAGCGCTTATGAATCCAGACGTACTTTTTGTGCCGATCGGTGGTGGCGATATGCTCGATGCTACAAAAGCGTACAAGCTGGCAGTCTCACTCGAACCGCTCATTATTATTCCGCTTGAATGGGATGGTAAAGATGGCGACGCCGCGCTCAAGAAATTTTTGAAAGAAGCAGGCGAAGAAGGTGTTGCGCCGGTAGACAAGTTGGCACTGAAGCGCAAAGATTTGGATGGCAAAGAGGGAGATGTGATTGTGTTGAGTTATACTTAGATAATCTTTGTGTCACCCCGGCGGAGGCCGGGGCCCAGGCGGAAAAGTTTAGCCTGGATCCCGGATCAAACTTCGATGACTCGTGTCCGGGACGACACAAAACACAGAAAAAAGAAGCAAACAATGATAAAATAAATTTATGTTAGACAACTATCTCGAAAAACTAAAACACAAACCAGAACATGTACGTCGTAATACTGCGCTTATTGCGAGCGGTGTTATCACGGGTATCATTGTGCTCATCTGGGCATTTAGTTTGGGAAGCAGATTTGGCGGTGGTGACAAACAAGCAAGTGGTGCTGATCCATTCGCGATTATCAAAAATGCATTCGGCGAAATTATTCATCGTGCAAAACCAGCCAGCCAGACAGGGCAAGTTCTGCAAGGCGCGATTGAACTTAAAGGAACAGCGAAATAGTAGCAAGGGACTGGTAGCAAGTAGCAAGGAACACAACAGCAACAACACAAAAACAACATGGCAAAAAAATCTGAACCGAAAAAAGAAAATAGTATGGCGCCGGTGCGTCCTGAAAACGGCCTCGTGGTGCGCGGTATTGTCGCGGAAATGAAAGAATCGTACATCTCTTATGCGATGAGCGTCATCATGGCGCGGGCATTGCCGGATGTTAGAGATGGATTAAAACCCGTACACCGCCGCATTTTATTTGCGATGAGCCAACTCGGTCTCTATGCAAATGCAAAATTCCGCAAATCAGCACTTGTAGTGGGTGACGTGCTCGGTAAATACCATCCGCACGGCGATGCCTCTGTGTACGATGCAATGGTCCGCATGGCTCAGGATTTTGCTATGCGTTATCCGCTTATCATCGGACAGGGAAACTTCGGTACTATCGATGGCGACAATGCTGCAGCAATGCGTTATACGGAAGCAAAGATGTCCAAACTTGCTGGCGAACTCATGCGCGATCTTGAAAAAGATACCGTTGATTTTCGCCCAAACTACGATGCAACGATCAAAGAACCAGTTGTTTTTCCAACGGTTGTTCCAAACTTATTGTTGAACGGTACGCTTGGTATCGCCGTTGGTATGGCGACGTCTATTCCACCGCATAATTTAAATGAAGTCATCGATGCGACACTCGCGCTCATCGAAAATAAAGATGCGACAAACGAAGACATGATGCAGTACATCCAAGGTCCTGATTTCCCAACAGGCGGTGTTGCCTACGGCGGCAAAGATATGATCCATGTGTACGCGAGTGGTCGCGGCGGCGTGGTGTGCCGAGGGGACGCAGAAATTGTGGAACAAAAAACAGGCCAAGCACAGATTGTCATCACGTCTATTCCATACAACGTCGTCAAAGCATCACTTATTGAAAATATCGTTGATCTTATTCGCGACAAAAAATTGGAAGGCGTTAAAGATATTCGCGACCTCTCCACAAAAGATATTCGCGTCGTTATCGATTTGAAAAATGGCGTCCATCCGCAAAAAGTCTTGAACTTTTTATACAAACACACACAGCTCGAGCAAACATTCCACTACAACATGGTGGCGCTCGTTGACGGCGTACCGCAGACCCTTTCTATCAAGGTATTTCTTTCAGAATTTATCGCGCACCGCCAAGTTGTGGTCCGCAGACGAAGTTTGTTTGATTTGAATAAAGCAAAAGATCGTGAACATATTCTCCTTGGCTTGAAAAAAGCACTCGATCACATTGACCGTGTGATTACGGTTATTCGCGGATCAAAAGATACAGCACTCGCAAAATTGAATTTGATGAAAGAGTTCAAATTCTCCGAGCTCCAAGCAATTGCAATTTTGGAAATGAAGTTGCAGAAGCTCGCCGGTCTTGAACGTAAAAATGTCGAACTCGAACTCGAAGAAAAACAAAAACTTATCGCCTTTTTGGAAGACTTATTGAAGAGTGAGAAAAAAATGCTCAAAGTCATCGCTGATGAACTTGTCGAAATCAAAGCAAAATACGGCGACGAGCGCAAAACCAAGATCATGAAGACAGGCGTGAAAATGCTTTCTGATGAAGATTTGATTCCTGAAAAAGAATCCATGCTCGTCTTCACTTCCGGCGGCTATGTGAAGCGCACGGACCCAGATGAATATCATGCACAACGCCGTGGTGGTGTGGGTGTCGTGGATTTGGAGACAAAAGAAGAAGATTTTATTACCATGCTTATTTCTGCAAATACGCATAGTGATTTGTTGTTCTTCACAAACTTGGGCAAAGCGTATCAGATAAAAATGTACGAAATCCCCGAAGGTAAGCGCGCTACGAAAGGCAAATCCATCATGAACTTCCTCACGCTTGCGGACAATGAATATGTCATGTCTATTCTCCCTGTATCGAAAGAAAAGAAAGGCAAAGAACAGTCGCTCATGCTCGTGACGAAAAATGGCACCGCAAAAAAGATGGCGTATTCCAGTTTCCGCGACGTTCGCCGCAGTGGATTGATCGCAATCAAGCTCGATGACAAGGATAGTTTGCAATCTGCACACTTGGTGGAGAAAAATGATGAAGTACTATTGGTCACCAAAGACGGTCAATCAATCCGATTCAAAGAAAGTGATATCCGAGAAATGGGACGCACAGCAGGCGGCGTTCGCGGTATGAAAATAGACAAAGGCGACGCGCTTATCGGGGTGGATGTGGTCTCTGGTGGCGACAACAATGCGCACTTACTGACGATGTCTGCAAACGGCCTCGGCAAAAAGACTGCACTCAAAGAATACAAAGTCCAAAATCGTGGTGGGTCAGGAATTAAGACTGCGAAAGTGACCGCAAAGACAGGGGATTTGATTGTCGCACGCGTTGTCCGCACGGAAGAAGAATTGGTTGCGATGAGTAAAAAAGGACAAGTGATCCGCACAGAATTAAAATCTATTCCAAACTTGGGCCGTGATACGCAAGGAGTCACCATCATGAAGCTCCGTCCTGGAGATGGGATTGCAAGTTTGACGGTGATATAGAGAAGTATAAGTTATAAGAATAAGTATAAGGAATAACAAAAGCAGGATTTGGCAAAGCCTTTTCCTGCTTTTGTGTTTTAAGTTATAGTAGAATATTCTCATGGAAAACAATATAAGCGTTGAGCAGATAGAGGTTAAAAAATATAATAAAATAGCTATTTCTGCTTTCGTTTTTTCACTTATGGGTTTCATTTTTATTGCAAACAGAGGATTTGAATCAATTATTTATATTATTACGTCAAAAAATATTTATCTCACCGGTTCTATTTCAACCGCACTTTGGGGTTTAGGGTTCATATTAGCTTTAGTCGGTTTTGTGTTAGGTGGAGTATCTTTATTAATTAAAAAAGAGGTTGTTGAAAAAGGTAAAGGATTAGCGGTTATCTCGTTTGTTATATTTGGTTTTTGTATTGTATCGTTTTTATCTGTATTCAGATAAATAACTAACTCCGACAAAAAAATCCGCCATATGGCGGATTTTTTTGTGTCGTACCGGCGGAGGCCGGTATCCAGGTTTTATGCTCATCCCCTCCTTATCCTAGGAGGAGTGGCCGACAGGCCGAGGTGGTTGTGTTCGTGAGCGAACCACCCCCTAACCCCTCCTAGGATAAGGAGGGGAGATCAAACACTCAGGATGACACAAAAGGAGTGAATAATTAACACGTATATAAAAAATATGCGTGGTATCATAAAAGCAGTATCTATTGCAGTATATTTTTTACTTAGTATTTTCTATTTTCTAACCAATGTTCGCAGATCCACTTTCCATCATCAAACAATTTGGCGTCACCGAAGGCATGCACATTGCCGATATTGGCGCTGGCTCTGGACACTATGTCTTAGCACTTGCACCAATGCTCCGCACTGGCAAAGTCTACGCAATAGATGTACAACGTGAATTACTCGACCGCATTAAATCAAATGCGACAGCACAAGGATCAACCAATGTTGAAATTCTCTGGGCAAATGCAGAAAAAATGCGCGGTACGAAACTCGCCGATAATTCGCTCGATGCACTTATTATTTCAAATGTGCTCTTCCAGATTGAAGACAAAGATACCTTTGCAGAAGAGATGAAGCGTATTTTAAAACCAGCAGGTCGCATACTCATTATCGACTGGACCGAGTCCTTCGAAGGTATGGGTCCCGCAGAACACCACGTGTTTTCAAAAGGAAATGCAGTAGATCTTTTTACCAAGCACGGCTTTTCAATCGGTGGCGATATTAGTGCAGGGGCACACCACTATGGCATTATTGTTAACAAATAAGTAATTATTTTTTTATGGGCAATTCAGGCGGATCAAAAATTTTTCAAACAGTGCTCCTCTTTATTTTTTTAATAGGTGGTATTGGCGCTCTTTTTCTCTTTTCACTTGGCTCCAATAAATCAGGGAGTGGGCAAGGGGATGTTACGGTGTGGGGAAGTATGAGTGAATCTGCATTTGAGCCAATTATAAATGCACAAATGATAAAAGATAAAAAGCTCACCGTTACTTATAAGCGCATAGATGACAGTCAAATCGCAAGTAAACTTTTAGAAGCAATCGCTTCAGGAAAATCTCCAGATCTAGTTATTTTGCCACAGCAAGAGGTATGGAATTTTAGAAATAAAGTAGCCGTGTTCCCTTATGCCGGATTTCCAGAGCGCACGTTTCGCGATACGTTTATCCAAGGTACAGAATTTCTCCTCGAACAACAAGGGATTCTCGGTTATCCATTTACCGTTGATCCGCTTGTCTTATATTGGAATCGGGACATGTTTGATACTGCAGGCATCTCGCAAGCACCACCAACATGGGAAGATGTTGCAAATGATATTCCGTTATTGTTAAAAAAGTTACCCGATAATAGTGTGACCCAAGGCGCGATTGCTATGGGAAATTTCTACAATGTCACGCATGCAAAAGATATTTTGAGTGCACTTTGGCTTCAGTCAAATGTGACGATAACGTCGTATGACAAAATAAATAATCAGCTCATTTCTATATTGAAAGGGCCTATTACACAAGATGGGGCAGAGCATGAAGCAGCTTCTTTTTTCACCTCATTTGCGGATCCATTTTCAACTGCGTATTCATGGAATGCAAGTCTGCCCCAATCAAAAAATATGTTTATTGGTAATGGCTTGGCGATGTATATCGGCTACGCAAGTGAAATAGAAGAAATTCGTACCAAAAATCCAAATCTTAATTTTGATATTGCACTTATGCCTCAATTAAAATCTGCACAGACAAAAATAACGTACGGACAATTTAAATCACTCATCGTACCAAAAGGCGCGCCAAATACTGCGGGTGCGTATGCGCTTGTCTCGACTATGATTGATCCTACTGTGCAGAGAAACATCCAATCCAGCATGCTTTTCCCACCGGTGCGCCGTGATATGTTTAGTGCATCCGAAACGACTGATCCGTATTACACACTCATTTATGCATCTGCGCTTATTTCCCGCACATGGATTGATCCATCGCCACTAAAAACAAATGACATATTTAAAGGCATGGTAAGTAGTATTGGGGAAAAAGTAGTTTCGCCAAATGAAGCCGTGAGTCAAGCTCGTGATTTATTACAAAATGCTATCAATCAACAATAAAAAGAAATTATTTAGAATCCTCCCACATCTTCTTGCGAGCTGTGCAATTTTGGTGATGGTGCCGATGTACGCACATGCAGTAGATAATGGCACCCAAGCATCAACCACAGGATTTATTCCGTGTGATGGGTATACGGTAGAATGTGATTTCAATCAAGTCATTGTGCTCATCAATAATATCGTTGAATTTTTATTTAAAATTGTATTACCGATTATGGTGGTGGCCGCGGTGCTGTATTCTGGCTGGCTTTTCCTCACCAAGGGATCAGAGGCCGGCGCTCGCACCAAAGCAAAAGATATGTTGTTACATATTTTGATTGGGACCGTTATTGCGCTCTGTGCGTATTTGATAGTCAAAACAATTCTGAAAACACTTGGCTATGTTGCGCCAGAAGGACTTGATTTTATTAGTTAAACGTAACAGCATGCAAAAGAAATTTTCAACATGGATAGGTAAAAGTATTTTTATAGGAATAGCACTCTGTGTGCTTTTTGTTGGGCAACACGTGTTTGCAGGTGACACAACTCCACCAACCGCCCCAACAAATGTGCATGTTACCGCAAATACTACAGGGAAAAGTGTAACCATAGCGTGGACGCCGTCTACTGATGATGTGGGTGTTGTTGGGTACACGATTCAGGCCTGTATTTCATGTCAGTCACTCAATGGTATTATTAAAGTTACTGGCACCTCGTTTATTATTGGTGCGGGGAATAATTGGAATCCGTATCTTGCACCACTGAGTTCACATACGTTTTATGTTACCGCATGGGATGCATCGGGTAAGGGATCAGGATACACCACTCCCGAATCAGCAGTAATATTTCAAACTCCTGCGGATTCATCTTTTTGCGGTCCTGGGACTGACCCTGCGTTCTGTAATTCTGGCACAGACCAAGGCACAGGGACAGGTGGTGGGTACAATTTCAACGTCAAAGTTATCAACCCTCTTTGTCCTGATGGTGGTGATAATTGTATACAAGATATTCCTACACTACTCAACAAAATTCTCGATGCGCTCATGCTGTTCTTGGTACCGATTGTCGTACTGTTTATTATCTACGCAGGTTTCTTATTTGTCATGGCACAAGGCAATGATGTCAAATTAACCAAAGCAAAATCAGTGCTCGGATGGACGCTTGTCGGCGCAGCAATTCTCCTTGGTGCCAAAATTATCACCACCGTCCTCTCGAGTACGGTAACTAATATTTTGAAATAATATGCCTTGTTCAGCACATTTCGGTTCGACGGTAGATGTTGCAAATTTTATTGTGTGTATTGTTAATTCTTATTTGATTCCGTTACTCATACTTAGTGCAGTTGTTGTATTTACGTATTACATTGTACAGTTTATTGGTAATAGTGCTGATGAGAAAAAACGAGAAGAAGCGCATAAGTATATAATTTGGAGTTTATTTGCACTCGCAATTATAGTTGCAGTGTGGGGACTTGTAAATATTGTGACAAGTACGTTTGGTATACGAGCTATCATTCCACAGTTTCCCACAGAGTAGCATTGCGTGCCTCTACGCATCGCTATATACTTAAAGTACTATTAATTAATCAAAATATTATATGAATCTTGTAGGATTACTCAATCAAATTAGCACTCTCTTGAATACCATTATCCCAATTCTTATTTTGGGAGCTGTTGTGTGGTTTATCTTTGGTATTATCAAATATGTTATTGCAAATACCGGTGAAGAAAAAACAAAAGGGGTACACGTTATTGTTTCCGGTATTATCGGTCTTACGGTGATTGTGTCAATGTGGGCACTTGTCGGTTTCTTGAAAAACACATTTGGTGTTACTGGCAACAATACCATTACTCCAGGAAATATTCCTTGTATTCCTCGCACAGGAAATATTGGTTGTTAGTTTTGATATAGCATGGATGCAACAATAAAATCACTGTACTTTGGTATCAATAAGTATCTCATCAATCCTGTTATCATTGTGTTGTTTGCGATAGCGACACTTGTGTTTGTATACGGGTTGGTTGAATTTATAGCAAATAAAGACAGCGAAGATAAACAGAAAGAAGGAAAGAAACACATGCTGTGGGGAATTGTTGGCCTTGCGGTGATGGCAGGAGCAGTTGGTATTAAGGATATTATTATGTCGCTGGTCAGCTCGATTGGATGATTTATTCTCCACGCAATAAAAAACCGCACTCAATAAAGAGTGCGGTTTTGCAATTTAGGGCAGCAAAGAATCATAATACGACTGCAGTAATTTGTACAATGATACGGCCCTCAATTTCTTCATGGAAGCGCGCTTTTACACGAGTCCCTTTTCCCATGGCAGTACTTTTCTTTACATTCCCTGCATCAGTTGGGGTGATATTCGCAACTCCCGTTGTTGAGAATAGGATATTGTTAATAGTCACCAAAAGTGGTACAGAAGTAACCGCATCACCGGGGTATCCATCAACTTGCATGGTGAAGTCGCGGTCGAGGTCTACTTGGTACATACCGTTAATAATGCAGTGCAAGCCATCTCCCATTGACTGAATTGAAGTAATATCAGTTGCTCCATTTGGAACTTTTTCGCATGAAGCGAATGAAGTTGCGCTGAGCATCATTATGCTGAGGGCAAGAAAATTAAGTATTGTTTTCATGATTTTATTGAGTTTTAAAATTTGTGATTAATTGGTTATCTATCTGGGCTTCAAGAGGTGAAGGGAAGTCCGTATAGATAACCAATTAACCGGTTCTGGAGACAGTATAGCATATCCACAGGATTTGTCAATACCCTTATCTTGGGTATGCCAGGTATACAAAAACCCCCTGTAAATACAGGGGGTTTTGAGGATTGCTCCTTAGGTCGCTTAATTAACTCTCAACCAAAAAAGTACTTGGTCATGCTCAAATTTGCTTGCCTCGGGGAGCCTTATATCAAAGTAATTTGAGTAAGAAGGTATTCTCCTTGGCTTTTTCTTTTCA
>CALRCO010000017.1 GCA_943354645.1 Candidatus Nomurabacteria bacterium
ATGTCTGTAAAGTTTGGAGTTGAGTTGTACGCTGAATTAAAAGAAGATGAACCCGAGCTTGCTGAATCAGTAGCGACATTTATATAAGTGGAAAATGCAAAACCCCTCCGATATATCGGAGGGGTTTTTTTATTTGCAATATTCGTAGTTTTGTATAGTTATCTTGCGAATTCAATCACCCTTGTCTCTCTTATAACGGTGATTTTGATTTCACCAGGGTAGCGTAATTCTTTTTCGATGCGTTCTACGATATTGCGACCAAGTTCCTTGCAGGCAATATCACTGATTTCACTTGGACGAACAAAGACACGTACTTCACGACCTGCGGCGATTGCGTAGGATTTTTCAACTCCTGCAAATGAACCAACAATCGTTTCAAGATCTGCTAAGCGTTTTAAATATTGCTCTACCGAGTCTCGGCGTGCGCCAGGGCGTCCACCAGAGATGTAGTCGGCTGTTTGCACAATAACCGCTTCGAGTGTCTCATGTGGCCAGTCATCGTGGTGAGATTTCATTGCGGTGATGATACGAGGATCTGCACCGAATTTCTGCAAAATACGCATACCGATATCAATGTGTGTGCCTTGGACTTCATGGTCGAGTGCTTTACCGATATCATGCACCAGCGCACCTGCTTTTGCGATGGCAACATCAGCCCCGAGCTCTTCAGCGAGCATACCAGCGATGTGTACCATTTCGATAGAATGCTGGAGGACATTTTGGCCATAACTCGTACGGAAGTAGAGACGGCCGACAATAGCGACAATGCGAGGATCTAGGTTGTAGATACCACATTCGTAGACTGCTTGCTCACCTTTTTCTTTGATGATTTTATTGATTTCTGACTGGGCTTTTGCAACTTCGTCTTCGATTTTTGCGGGTTGGATACGGCCATCTAAGATTAAGTTTTCCAATGCAAGACGTGCGACTTGGCGGCGGACAGGATCAAAACTTGAAATCACAATTGCACCAGGTGTGTCATCAACAATAAGTTCGACACCTGCTGATTTTTCAAATGCACGAATGTTGCGTCCTTCTTTACCGATGATTTTACCTTTGATTTCATCGTTTGGAATCTGCACTGATGTTGTCATCAGTTCGCTTGCAGTGGAAGAAGCGAGACGTTGTACGGCGGTTGTTAAAATTTCTTTTGCACGAATTTGGAGACGTTCATTGTTGTCCATTTCCAATTTCTGCATACGGACGAGCAAATCGCCTTCATATTTACGCTTTACACTGTTTTCAAGCTCATCGCGAGCCTCTTTTTCAGAAAGACGGCCAACTCGTTCAAGTTCAAGTATTTTTGTTGCTTCTTGTGCGTCTATTTTTGCTTTTGCAAGAGTGATGTCTTCTGCTTTTAATTTGAGATTTTCAACTTCTTTTTCTATTTCTGTTTGGCGCGCATCCAAAAGCTCTTCTTTTTTAATGAAACGCTCCTCAGTTTTTTTGTATTCTCCTTCACGATTTTTTTCTTCGACCTTCAATTCTTCTGCGCGTTCGTCTGCTTTTTTCTTTGCTTCATCACGAATACGCTCAGCTTCTTCTTTTGCACCGAGCAACATCTTTTTTATTTCTATTTCAGCGCCAGAACGAGCACCAAGGGCAATCAAGAGTCGTAGGTAGTAGCCGAGACCAGCACCGACGACTAAGGATCCAAAAATGAATCCTATGGTTAATAATGAGTCCATACGGGTTGTGCGCCCGCAATTGGAGATGTGCCACTATGAGATTTTACAGAGTATGAGGAAGGGAATTGGAGGGAAATAATAGTAGGGTTCATACAGCCAAAGCGGATACGCGTGCTTAATTTAGTAATGTCGAACGAGCTCATTGTAGCAGAAGATGTGGTCAAGTGCGAGCAAAAAGAGCCTGCCCCGAAGGGGGCAGGCTCTTTATAAGTCTAATCAAAAGTTATCTTGTTGATGATTTAACGCACTTTTTAGTTGTTGCGTTGTAGATCATTCCTGCTGGATATGGAGCAGGACAAGCCATGCCATTTGTTAAGGTTATTTTTGCACCTGTTTGTTGGTTTACACAAAAATCAGGACAGAATGAGCCATCTGCGTTAACGACAGTGTTTGTTGATGTGTTATACGTGGCACTTACATCACCAGGGAGATTAGGAATTTGTTTTGGGAAAACTCCTGCGTCATTATCGGTTCCTGGAATATTGGTAACAACCTTAGGAAAAAGTGCTGTTTGGATTAGTTTATTATTTTGCGTGTTTTGATAGACGAATACGGTGAGCAAAATAATAATAAGACACAGAAGACCAATTTTTAACGATTCATGATGTGGTTGAGACATAAAAATATATTGATTACTTATATACATGTAGTGTACTACATAAAAATAATAAGAAATCCCCACAAATAACATTTGTGGGGATTTCTTGTCGTGTTTATGCTTTTGCTTTCGTGATGACCTCATCAATGATGCCGTATTTTTTTGCTTCAAGTGAACTCATATAGAAGTCGCGTTCCATGTCTTTTTCAACTTGGGGGAGTTTCTGCCCAGTATTTTTTGCAAAAATTTCATTGAGACGTTGTCGAAGTTTTAGAATTTGTTTTGCAGTGATTTCAATATCGGTTGCTTGTCCTTCAAACCCACCATGAGGTTGATGGATCATTATTTCTGAGTTTGGTAATGCAAAACGCTTACCTTTTGCGCCACCAGCAAGTAAATGTGAACCCATTGATGCTGCCATACCAACGCAAATCGTTGATACGTCTGGTTTAATAAATTGCATGGTGTCGAGGATGGCAAGACCTGCGGTTACAGAACCACCAGGGGAATTAATGTACAACGAAATATCTTTTTTTGAATCTTCATTTGCAAGGAAAAGAAGCTGTGCTATCACGAGATTTGCAACATTATCATCAATAGGACCACCAAGAAAAATAATACGATCTTTTAAAAGACGAGAATAAATGTCATAGGCACGTTCGCCAAGAGGTGTTTTTTCGATTACGGTTGGGATTAACATAAAAATAGTAAGTAGAAAGTAGTTAGTAGTAAGTAGTTTTTGTGTCATTCCGGACAAGCGAAGTCGCTGAGCGCGATCCGGAAACCAGGTTAAACTATTCCGCCTGGATCCTGAATCAATCCTGAATCGAGTTCAGGACAAGGTTCACCAGGATGACAACAGAACAAATATAGCACAACTTGACAAAACCAGTCAATTTGCTATAATAAGCTTAATCAAAAAAAATAACAAATGAAGACAAAAAACAATTTTCTTGGACAAGAAGTAAGTGATCATATTCAAAAGAAATATGACAATGGTGTTGATAATAATCGTTTGACCTTTGAAGATGCGCGGGCAATCTTTCTCGTCATTGTGATGGCGTTTGTCGCCCGACTCATTGATGCACAGCATCTTCTTAACTAATTTTTTTTCAATTCAAAATCCCTCATCAGTCGATGAGGGATTTTAATTTTTGTTCATTCCAAAAATTTTGAGACGCAATTTTTATTGCTGCGCTTCGAGAAATGCGAGCACTTTCTGATTGGTGAGCATGTGTTCTACATATACTTTTGCGCGTTCAAGATCAGAACCAGGATATGCTTTTGTCACTTCTTCTGCTTGTGTTGTTACCTCTATATCTGTTGGACGGAGATTTTCGAGCCCTGCAATTTTATCGACAACAAGTTCAAGGGTTGCTTGTTTGTACGCCTCATCCTTCCATGTTTCGAACAGTTCTTCTTTCGTCTTTTTTAAATGCGTCAAATATTCATCCATCTTGAGTCCTGCTTTTTCTATTTCATAACTCATGCGACCGAACATTTTTTCTTGCTCAGCATGGACAAGAATATCGGGGACTTCTGTCTTTGTGTCAGCAATAAGCGCATCGAGCATGGCAACACGACGTTTGTCAGTAGCTTCGCGCATTTTTTCTAGTGCAATATTTTCTCGGATTTTTACTTTAAAATCCTCTACACTTTCGAATTTGCCGAGCGATTTTACAAACGTATCATCAAATGCAGGCAAGTTTTTTTCATCGAGGGCGTCCCCGTGATCATGGTTATGTTCGTCACCATCTTTATGCAATTCTTGATGTGCGCGCATTTGGCGGACTTCGAGGATTGTTTTTTCGACATCTTCGTCGGTTACTGCTGTTTTCAATTCTTTACTCATTTCTTCCTTTGCGATTTTTTTATAATCAGGAAGCGTCATTTCTGGTACCACGGCTGTTTTGAACGTGAATTCGAGGGGATTACCACGTGCGATCTTAGTGATGCGGATTTCTGGCCGACCAATAGCGTCGAGTTTATGTTCTGCCATCAATTTTGGGTAGGCATCGGAAAGGGCAAGTTCTGCCATTTCTTCAAGAAGTGCCATATCGCCGATGTGTTTGAGAAGTGCTTCTTTGGTCGCCTTTCCCTTACGGAAACCAGGGATTTCGATGCGAGCATTTACGTTTTCAATTGCTTTGTCTTCAAATGCCAAAAATGCATCCGAAGGGATGATGACGGACACTTCTCGAGTACTACCAGGGAGTGTTTGTATTGTTGATTGCATGAGGGGAGTTTACGGAAAATAGGCTGTTTTGTCAAATAAGGCTTATTTTGTAAGGTAGAAATGCTTGACATTATTTTTATATATGATACAATGTGTACAAACCAAATAAAACTCAAAATTATGAAAAAATACCTTTTTTCCGTTGTCATTGTTGCATTCGTAGCGCTTTCACAAGTTGCCCATGCACAAAATACTGTTTCTGTTGTTGATACCACCGGTAGAGCGGCCTCTGATGCTCTCGTTGCAAAAAAAGTGGAGGAATTAAAGCAAATACTTATTCCTTTCGGATTTGACCTGAAGTGGCATGGCTACACAGGAGGATATATGGAACTTCGTTCAGCTGCTGATGCGAACAAAGAAATTCTCGGTGTGTACATGGATGAATATATTTTGGATGTGGATATTACTCGAACTGACAGTTCTATAATTATTGCCTCTGGGCCATTCCATAAACCATGTTTTCCGTATGAAGAAATTAATACAGGTATTTCTCTTATTTTAGACGGCAAAGCTGTCCGATCGGATCAGGGAAAAGATTTGGTATATGCACATAATTATATAATTACAGTAATGCATAACCGTGTCATCTTTAAAACTTTTGATTTGAACGATACACAAACAGCGGTGTATCAAGTAGCAATGAAATAATTTATTGGCACTATTGCCAACAAAAAACCGCCTCAATTTTTGAGGCGGTTTTTCTATTGTCGTATCAGACTAAATACCTGCGTCCAAATTTGAAGGATCAGCAGACTTGTAGTCTTGATCGATTGCTTGTACTGAATTTGATGTGCTCGTAAGTTCAACTTGTGCACCAGCATCAAGAACACTAGATGTATCACCTGCTGTTGCAGGAGAACCTGCTTGGTTCTTTGAGAAAACGAAGAACATAGCAAGCGCAAGGGCAACAAGGATAATGAGTACCCAGATGATACTCATACCATTTTTTGCAGGAGCAGTAGAGGTCATTTGTGAAGGTGTTTGTGAATCCATAAAATAAAGATTAATTGTTAATTATTGAGTAGTTGTTGTTGTGCTGACCGGTGCAGCAGGAGTTGTGTCTTCGTCATCTATCTTGTTTTGTTGGTGTAGTGTTTTTAATTCACCAATTACTGCGCCGAGAGATTGATATGCTTTAACAATTGCATCTTTTGCAGTTGTTGCAAGTGCACGAATCTCAGCTTTTGTCGCATCATCAATTGTTGGTGGTGTGATAGTTGTAGCATCAGTTACATTTGCAGTAACAGTCGGTACGATAGGAGCCATAACTGCGTCTATTTTTGCTTGGAGTGCATCAACTGCTGTTTTTGCGCTCGCAATATCTGCATCTGCAGTCGCAAGGAGTGTTGTTGCTGTTGTTACATCAGCACCTTTTGTTTTTAGGAAATTAATATGCGTTGAAAGACGTGTGCGAAGATTGTCTAGGTTGTGCATAGCAAACGTAAAACGCATGCCAATTTTGTTGCGGAAATCTGCACGAGGATTACGGTTGTCTGATTCACCCTTATTCTCTTTGAAAAAAGGAGAGTGGGTACCAGAACCAGTTGCTGTTTCTTGTCTTTGGATCATATCAAGTGCTCCTTCCTTCTTTGATCCTTTTAGAAAAGGGAAGAGTTTAAAACGATTTTCTCCACCATTTCGCAAACCATCGTTGTCGTCATCACCATCGTCATCTCCTGTTATTGTAGAAACAGAATTATCATCATCACTATCGTCTGACTCATCGTCATCGTCGGAATCATCATCACTTGTAACACTTGCAGTACCCAGTCTTGTCCGGATACGGCTATCATCGTCTGATTCATCTTCATCATCTTCTCCATCATCACCACCACGACTCCATTGATTGTCACCAAAAGATCCCGATGTTGATGTACGCATACGCCATTCGTCTCGTCCTGATTCACCGTCTTTTGCTTGTGCTTTGCCGAAGATTGCAAAGATGAAAAGCAAGATTGCACTAATGTATAGTATTTTTTTCATAATTATTATTGATTATTAGTAATACGAATGTAAGACATCCGTACTAGTAAGTATAGCAGAAAATCCACCGTTGCAAGGTGGATTTTCTTAGCAGGTATTTTGAAAAATTACTGGACTTTTGGTGCGTAGTCTTTTATATATCGCTCCGCGCACTCATCGATGATTTTTAGTGCTTCATCTTTTTCAAAAAAGCCTTCTGTTTTGCAGGTGCCTGGTTTTTTGAGGTCTTTGTAGTGCTCCCAGTAGTAGGTTGTCTCATGGATAAAGTGTTCGCCGAGGTCTGCAACAGTCTGAATATCGTCCATACGCTTATCATCTGCGAGTACGGCGATCACTTTGTCGTCTACTTCACCGCCATCATTAAATTTCATGACACCGATAACACGTGCGTTAACGAGACATCCAGCAACGAGTGGTTCTGAAACGCCGACAATTTCGATATCGAGCGGGTCACCATCTTGGTCCCATGTTTGGGGGATTGCGCCATAAACGAATGGATACGCGAGTGACGAGTAGCCGACACGATCGAGCTTGAGTTGGCCACTTTCAGTGATGAGTTCGTATTTATTAATTGAACCTGCAGAAATTTCGACAACGGTATTTACCATTGCTTTGTCTTTGTCCACGAATGGCGGTAAGACATGGAGCAAGTTGTACATGAACTTTGATGGAGGTTGGTTGATGTGTGCCATACAATTATATTATTCAGTTACTTCTTCAGCTTTTTCTTCAACGACTTCCTCAACCGTCTCAACTTCTTTCAAATCTTTGAGACTGACATAGCCTTCATCGTTATCTTCAATTGTCTCCGTTATGCCTTCTACTGCTTCACCTGCAACACCTTTGATATCGATTCTCCAGCCAGTAAGTTTTGCGGCGAGACGTACGTTTTGACCACCTTTACCAATAGCGAGAGAGAGTTGGTCTTCAGCAACTTGGATAGATGCCTTGTGTTCATTCTCATCGATCGTAATGTCGAGTACTTTTGCAGGAGAGAGAGATTTTGCAACGAATGTTGTTGGATCTTCTGACCATTCGATGATGTCGATTTTTTCACCACCTAATTCATTCGTGACAGTGGTAACACGCACGCCACGTTGGCCGACAAATGCACCTGTTGGATCAACATGAGAATCGTTCGACATAACCGCGACCTTACTTCGTGAACCTGCTTCGCGTGCAATTGCTTTTATTGCTACAGCGCCCGATGCCAATTCCGGTACTTCAAGTTCGAATAATTTTTCGATAAATTTTGGATGTGTGCGAGAGAGACGAATAGCAACACCACGAGGTGTTTCATCAACACTGTAGAGATATGCACGAATGCGGTCGCCACGGTGATAATGTTCGCCAGGAATTTGTTCTTCGAATGGCAACATACCTGTTGCACGATTGAAATCAACATACAAAATGCCACGTTCAATCTTTTGAACTGTTCCTGAAATTACTTCACCTTCGCGTGCACCGTATTCATCGATGATTGATGAACGTTCTGCTTCGCGGATGCGTTGAATGATAACTTGTTTGGCTGTTTGTGCGGCGATACGGCCGAAATCTTCTTTTGATTCGAGAGGGAATACGATTTCTTCATCGAGATCAATATCTTTTTTAATTTTTTGTGCGTCCTCTAACATGATGTGGTGCTCTTCATTGAAGCGCACACGTTCGTCACCTTCTGGGCGTTCGACAGTTTCTTCTTCGCCTTCTGCTGCCATGTACACCATCGTGTCGTCGACTACTTTTTTGATTTGGAAAAATTCCGTAACACCTGTTTCAAGATCAAATTTCGCACGGACGATTTGTCCGCGCTTGCCGTACTCTTTTTTGTACGCTGCAGCGAGTGATTGCTCAATCGCGTCAATGATTTTTTCTTTTGGAATTCGACGCTCTTCTTCTAATTGCTCAAGGGCCTGTTTGATTACTTTTACGTCTAACATATATTGATTTTTAAGGAGTTACTAACGACTGTATAAATCTTTAATAAAATATACTCCGCATTCGCTCCGTTATTTTATTTTAATAAAAATGGCCCGTCTTTCGACGAACCAGTAACAAATGAACTATACCACAACAATATTTTTTCCACAACGTGCACATTTTTTGATTATAAATGAATAAGAAATGATATACCCCCACACCAACTTTTACACATGAGAAAAAGTTGGTGTGGGGGTATACTGATACTATCTATGGCATTTCATATTCCCGAAGCCTACAAACATTTACACACTCGTGTTATTGCGATTATTCTTTTGCTCGTTGTTGGCGCTGGGGCATACTTGTTGATGATTAAACATCAACAACAAAAAGACAATTTTATGCAAGACCAGCAAGCAATATTGAACCGACTTGGTGACTCCTCGACTACTATCCCAAGACTTTCCACGGATGCACAGGCAGATCTGCTCAGTAAGCGAACAAATACCAATCAACCATCTGCTAGTGAGGTAAACGGAGCTCTTACTACTGGATTGCCTAAGTAATACATATATATAGTATGCGCACCACACAAGCACGATTCTGGGTTATAGGGATATTAAGCCTTTTTGGGCTTTTACTCGGTGGTTCTTCTGCTTTTGCAGCAACGAACAATATAAGCGGCTATATCTGGGGGGGAGACAATGCAACGCTCTCGTATCAGAATGCAGGGAATTTTGTACCAACATCAGGATGGACATGGAGCAATAATGCTAATAATACAGGAGGTATAGGGTTTATTTCTCTTGGTGACGGGGCTACGTATGGCTTGAATGCTGATGATGCGGGATTGGTGACCGGCTATGCGTGGAGTTCAAACTATGGATGGATTAATTTTAATGCGGGATGTCTTGGAAGAGTTGGTGTCGGAGGTATGGACGATGTCTGCAGCGCTCAGTTTTTAAATGTTGTTACTCCTACAGATGCCAACTTTCAGAATAAAACAGATTTAGTCGGGTGGGCGCGTGCTTGCTCAGTGTTTGATGAAAGTAGTGCAAATGGACATATTCCTTCACAGTGTGGAACCGTCAATACTGATTTAAAACCAGACATCCAGCGTGGCGGGTGGGATGGATGGATTTCACTTTCTAGTCTTTATAATGGGGTTATTCCTGGTGGTATGGGTATACCGACGTATCGTGTTACTTGGAATCCAACAACAACTGCATTGTCTGGGTATGCATGGGGAGGTGATGTTGTCGGCTGGATTAATTTTTCAGGAGCGACAATGGAAGCACCAAATCAGGCGGTTGTTGCAACACTTACCTCACCGAATAGCTGTTCGACAGCAGGTGGTAATATCAGTCTTACGTGGGGTGTTACGGGAACTGGTGCAAGTACGTACACTTGTACAGGCTCGCGATTAAGCGATGGTAAAAAATGGCTTGCAGCACCCGCTGTTTCATCTGCTACAGTGACAACTGCTGTCGGTGCGGTACCTGAAACATTTTTGCTCTCTTGCCAGTCCTCAGATCTGGGCCTTGCTGATTTGAGCGTTACTTATAAAATGCCAAATACTGTCTGCAGTGGAGCCTCGGTCAAAATAGAACCAAATCCAATATGGGCGAAAAAATTGCCGACAGGTGAACAATGTGTTGATCCGGGTGATATCTATTCACCGCAAGTCACCCTTGATTTAACGTCACTTCCAAATCCTACAAATGCGCAAGCTCGTTGTGATGTGAATTGGGGGAAAGATATTTGTTTTATCCAATCAGGAGCTGGTGGTCCTTGTAATAATAGAGCATACGCAGGAACTGGAAATTTCACTGGTGAATATAATGTGTTTCGAACGAATGTTTCTAGTTATCCGAATCCAGCAATTAATACCACCATTCCTCATAGTTCGACACATCCACCGTACGATCTTAATGGTATTGATTTAAATAGTGGGAATGCGTTTAGTGAAATATTTCCTCCGACAGATCTGACACGACCAGCAGCAACTGATTATGGACTTTATAATAATGGTAGTAGATTTCTTTGGTATTCAGATGATACCGTGCATTCTGGTGTGACTGGACTTGGGTGGATGACCATAGATTTTAGATATCCTCGCGAAATATACTTTGATGTTGATTACAACACTATTTATAATGCACCAGGGCATTATGCAAACAGTATTTGGACAATAGATCATCCGACGTTGCCAATTTCAAATACTGTACCATTTAAGAGTGGGAATACATTCATCTTTAAATTAAATGATGCGCTTTCGAGTGCGTATGCGGCGACGGCACACAATGATCCTTCTATTGGCCCCCATCAACAATGTCTTATTTATCCACAAACAAAATCCACTTACAATATTGCGGTGCTTACGTATGGGGCAACGGTACCGCATAGTGGGGGTGTTGATCCGGTCTATGCAAAACCACAAGCACCTTATGATCAGGTTTCACTTTCATATTGTGAGATGTCGACGACTCTTATTGCAACACCTGCGAGTTGTCAGGTGTATGGTACACCTGTCAATGTGACATGGAGTGTACCAAGTAATAATGCAGCAACATGTACCGCATCAATGACGTGTACAAATGCAAATGGACAAAATGTTGCGTGTGCTGGCTGGAGTGGAGTAAAAGGAGACGGAGGTTCACAAGGAGGTGTGCAAATAGTACCAGGGACCGCAACGCTTATTTATATAGATTCTAACGGAGCGGGTTTTCAAGCTGGTGAACAAATTGTCGGCTCCACATCAAATGCACACGCGACTGTTGTATCGAATACTGTTCTGAGTAAAAGATTGACCCTCAGTAATGCTCCAGGTAATTTTACATTTGGCGAAACCATTACAGGGCTTACAAGCGGTACGACAGCAGCTATCTTTTCGTATGCGCATGTTCCTAAAAATCAAATTTTAAACAACGGTATTTCTATAAACTTTAATTCTTCAGTAGGGCATACTCTTGGAGATTCGTGGACATTTACTGTTCCACAATCTGGACTTCGTGGTCCCTCATTTACTGGTACAGGAAGA
>CALRCO010000018.1 GCA_943354645.1 Candidatus Nomurabacteria bacterium
AAAATTGACAGAAAATATAATGGCGCGCCCGGCCCCCCCGCCCGCGCCTTTATCCACGCATTTTTTAATAAAACCATAGTATTATTAAGCCTATGCATCATCACATTGTTATTTTAGGCGGCGGTTTTGGCGGTATTCGTACTGCCAGGTCTTTGGCTGCGTATAACATTCCCAATACAACAATCACGCTCATTTCAAATAAAACGTATTTCGAATATTATCCTGCGCTCTATCGTATTGTTACCGGCGCATCGCCGATTGAAGTCTGCGTGTCGCTCAATGATTTGTTGCCCAAAAATGTAGGGGTGATTGAAGCAACGGTTACGGAGATTGATTTAGAAGGAAAAAAAATAATGATTGGTGACGGTACTCCTGTATTGTTTGATTCGCTTATCATCGCACTCGGCAGCGAGACATCATATTTTAATTTACCTGGTGTTGATACATTGTCACTCGGATTCAAGTCGGTCAAAGAAGCACTTAGATTAAAAGAACATTTAGGGTCATTGTTTGATGAACACAAACACCCAAGTCCTGCAGAAATGGTCGCGCATTTTCACGTGGTGATTGTTGGTGGTGGGCCGTCTGGGGTTGAAGTTGCGGGTGACTTGGCAGTCTATTTGCGCAAACTCGCACTCGCGCACAAGATCGATCCGTCACTTATCACCATAGATCTCATCGAAGGCGGATCGCGTATTTTGCAGACACTGCCAGAAGATGTATCCATACACGTTACGCAAAAACTTCGTGCACTTGGTATCAATTTATTCTTGAATCGTTTTTTGATGAGTGAAGATATTGAAAACGTGTATTTGAAAGATATGCAGATGCAATCCAAGACCGTGATTTGGACAGCGGGAACACGATTAAATACATTACTTACCAATACAAAAGGACTTACGTTTTCAAAACGAAAACGCGTTGTGGTGGATGCGCAGTTGCGACCTGAAGGATTGAGTAATGTCTATGTGATAGGCGATGCAGCAGAAACAACATATTCCGGGCTCGCACAGACCGCACTCAATGATGGTAATTTTGTTGCTGATGTTATAAACGCAGATTTGCGCAAGCGCTCGTTGCCAACATATGTACCAAAATCTGTTGCCTACGGTATTCCGGTGGGAGAAAATTGGGCTGCGTTTGTGATTGGAGGATTTCGCACATACGGCTATCTTGCGTATGTCATCCGTCACTTCATCGACTTCATCTTTTTTGCCAGTATGTTGTCACCGAATACGTTATGGAGAATGTACACGGATGGATATAAGTACAGGGACAAGTAAGTAGATAGTAGTAAATAGTAAATAGAAAATACATAACAAAAATGCAGGATTTCGCTTTGCGAAATCCTGCATTTTTGTGTCATCCAGGACACGTCCGCCAGCTGGCGGACCGCGAAGTTTGATCCGGGACCCAGGCTATCTTTTTATTTTTCTAAGTAGCAGAGGAATCTTTTTGAAGTCTTTTAATAATGTTTCTCTCATGCTGCCGTTGTAGAGCGCTGCGGCAGGATGATAGAGTGGCAGAAAATACTCTGTCGTGATATGCGGAAGTTTTTGATGAATCAATATGCCGTGTACATCAGCAATTTTTAAATCTGGGAAAAAATTATTCATCGAATGGCGACCTAGAAAAATAATTAGTTTTGGTTGTATGAAATTGAGTTCATCATAGAGCCACGGCGCACAGGCAATTTTTTCTTTTGGTGTCGGGTCACGATTTTCTGGTGGGCGGTATTTCACAATATTGGTGATGTAGATATCCTGGCGCTTTAATTTAATTGACGCGAGCATTTCTGCCAAAAATTTCCCTGCTGCGCCAACAAATGGTACGCCAGTCGCGTCTTCTTTTTTCCCAGGCGCTTCGCCGATAAAAACAATATCTGCTTTCGGATTACCATCACCAAATACTGGCTGTGTTGCGGTCTTTTTTAAACCAACAGTACACAATTTGTGGTGTGCTTGATGGAGCTTTAGAAGTGTTGTATAACATTGCTTTTTCACCATTTTAGTATAGAGTATGAGAAACAAAATTAAAAATTATGGGAGCAATTACTGAAGTTAAGCGATTAGTCCTTGCTATGCAAGATAGGGAATTTTGGAGGCCTTCTTTTGAAGCAATTCAAGCAGTCATGACCTCGTCTCCACGAGGCGAATTTATTCTTTCATCTGATGAAGAAAATCAAAATGAAGGAAGAAGTGCTCGTATTAGTATTACAAAGCATTTGCTTTGTGCTAACGGTATCCTTGCTTTTGGTGAAGCGCACGGAAGATTGGCAGCATGTATTAATACAGTGCAAATTCTAGAAGTGTTATTCTTTTTTCCACCAGGAGAAGATCCTAGTACTCTGCAAAATCAAGAACCGTACAAAACAAACCAAAGTGCTTTTTTGGAACTTTTAAAACAGCGGGCGGTGCTACTTGTAGATCTTAGTTGGCACACTACTTTTGCTCCAGGCAGGGCTCTTTTTTTAGAGTCGGTAGAATGAAAATAAAAAACCTCCCAATAGGGGAGGTTTTATTTTTATCAGTGGACGCCAAGCGTGGTCATACATGCTTGATCAGAGCCGGTCGTTTTCCAAAATTTGAAATACAAACTTTTGTACATAAGGGTAACCAAAAGGCCGTGATGTGAATTTGATTGAATGGGAATAATAGCTCGTCTCCCATTAGTGACTACTTGTTTATGCGATGTTTCTTTATAAAATTGTCCCGCATAGCCAATACTGAGAAATTTGATTATGTTCACATTTATTTCTGAATAATTGCGAACAAAATCTGATTGTTTTGGTCCGCCCAATAAATGCGTCATATCATAATTTAAGGTCACGCCGTATTGTGCATCAGTAACATACGATCCTTTTATTTTTTTAAAGAGCGTGTACTTGCCGCCGAAGGTGATTTCTGCGGGGCACCAATCTCTGTTGCCGTTTTCGCCGCCATCGAAACTCCATTGTAATCCTGTCTGCATGGTGAGATATAGTTTGTCTTGTCCAAAATATCCACCAATGAACAATGCTACTGTATTGTCATTTTTTGATGGATGATCAAAGCCATAGCGAGCGGTAACATAGGCACTTGGTTGTATTTTCCAAGAGCAAGGAGAAAAGGTTCGACGAGGAAAGCAAATACTTGTTGTCAGATACGGTTCTTGTTTTTGGTTGGGATACAACCGCAATCCAAGCCGAGTATCCGTAAATCCGTTTTTTGTAATGTCTTGGGAAAATGCGTCGTACGCACACAGCGAGACGATGACAATGAGTAAGATCTTTTTCATGGGTGTCTATGGGGTTTTGATTTTTTGTAAGTATATGTAATTTTCGTCGTTGTGTCATCCTGGACACGTCCGCCAGCTGGCGGACCGCGAAGTTTGATCCGGGATCCAGGCGAATTGTGTTAAAAATTTTTTTCGTTGGCCTGGGCCCCGGCCTCCGCCGGGGTGACACAAAATGACATTTTGTGTATACTCAAAAAATGTCATTCAAATCATTTTTTATCAAAAAAGCACTCCAATTCAAGGGGGTTGGCAAAGATCAGGCGGAAGCTATGGCGCGTCAGCTCGACGAGCACCCAGAGCTTGCGACTGCACTCAAATCACTTGAAGCAAATCCAGAGGTTAAAGCATTATTTGAGAAAATTCAAAAGGAAGTAGAAGAAAAAAAGAAGCAAGGCATGGCGGATAATTATGCCACCATGAGTGTGATGACCAAGTATCAGTCAGAAATTGCAAAGTATCGTGAGGAGCTTGCACCACTTGCACAGCTCTTGCAAGGACAGCAAAAATAGGGCCTGTGTATTACAGCTATGTACATTTAGGGGGTGATTGTTGTATAATTACCTCACAGGGCGCGTTTATCATTTAATTATAACAATATGCCAGAAAAAAAAGGATCTGCGTTTATGAAGCCAATGAAGGTGAGTGATGATTTAGCAGCAGTTGTCGGTGCGGGCCCAATGCCACGATCAGAAGTCGTTAAAGCATTGTGGGTGTACATCAAGAAGCACGATTTGCAAGACCCAAAAGCAAAACGCAACATTGTTGCTGATGAAAAGCTCAAAAAAGTATTCGGCGGCAAAGCAGTCGTGGATATGTTTGAAATGACAAAGCTCGTCTCAAAACATCTTTCATAATACGAAGTCTCTATCCAATAACAAAAACCCCGAAAGGGGTTTTTGTTTTGAATATATGGCTAATTCTGCTATATTTCGTGCATGAAATTAAGTATAGGAATCGTGGGTCTTCCAAACGTTGGCAAATCGACGCTGTTCAATGCGCTTACCAAAAAAGGTGTGCCGGCGGAGAATTATCCGTTTTGTACCATCGATCCGTCGATTGGTATCGTTGCCGTACCTGATGAGCGCGTTGGTATGCTTTCCGAATTTTCAAAATCTAAAAAGACGATTCCTGCAGCTATTGAATTCGTGGATATTGCAGGGCTTGTTGCTGGCGCATCAAAAGGGGAAGGGTTGGGGAATAAATTTCTTTCGCATATTCGCGAGGTGGATGCGATTCTCCACATGGTCCGCACGTTCGTCGACAACGACGTCATTCACGTTGCCAATAAAGTGGATCCACTTTCTGATATCGAAGTCATTAACTTAGAGCTCATACTTGCCGATCTTGAAACGGTGACGAAACGTATAAATACAATTTCACGCGAGGTGAAGCAAGGTAAAAAAGAAGCAGTTGCCGAAGATGTGGTGTTACAAAAAGTAGAAAAAGTATTAGCGGATTCAAAACTCGCAAACACACTCGCGCTTGATGAAAAAGAACAATTGATTTTGAAAGGGATGCATTTGTTGTCTGCGAAGCCGATGCTGTACGGACTTAATACCTCTGCAGCAAATGAAAACATAGTCGACGAGATTGCAAGCAAAATTCCCGGCGCATATGTGAAGCTTGATCCGGTATTTGAAACCGGCCTTGATGATTTGATCAAAGCAAGCTATGAACTGTTGGGATTGGAAACATATTTTACGACGGGTGAAGACGAGACTCGTGCATGGACAATTGAGAAGGGAAGCACGGCGCCGATTGCGGGTACGGCAATTCATACGGATTTTAAAGATAAATTTATTCGCGCAGAAGTCGTCTTCTGGAAAGATCTGCTCGACTCCGGAAGTTACGCTGATGCACGTGCGAAAGGAAAAGTGCGCACGGAAGGGAAGGAATATATTGTGAAAGATGGAGATGTAATCGAATTTAGAATTTAATTAATAAAACATCGCGCTTCAATTAAATTGAAGCGCGATGTTACATTTTTCTGAGAGCTTTATCGTAGATATTTATGACATCCTGGCCGTCGACACTTTCTTTATGATAAAAATATAATTTTGATTTATTAGCAAATTTTATGCGGTGTTCTTTTTGCTCACTCATAGCAGATTCTATTTTCTTAAGAAGACTGAAGAAAATTCTTATTTCGAATTTTTCCACCGAATCTTTTAAGAAAATACCATCGTCGTGTTTAATGAAACCTTGATTTACCCACACTCTTGTTACTTTTGTGCTGATATCGTCAAAATACATTTCTGCACAGGAAAGTTTTTGTTTTTGTTGTGTAGGGAAGACAACAATAAGCCAATCAACAATTTGTCGTCTAGCGAACAATCGTTTAAAGTCGTTTGGATTAAGCACAATGCTGTAATCCTGTAAGTCGGGGAACAGTAGTGCTCTCATGTGTTTTTTCTTTTACTTATACACATATTTTCATTTTTTGTCAAATTGTGCTCGTTGTCTTATTTTGCGTTAACCTCTAAAGCGGAGCAATGCTTCTTATTGAAAGTCTAACGGAGCGCGACGGCGCGAGTTGGAGTAAATTTATAGCAGTAAATTATGCGTGCTTTCAATAAGTAGCATTCGTAGCGAATCATTGACTTTTTAACATAAATATGCTATTATATATGCAAACAAATTCAAAAACAAAAATAGAAAACCATGAAGCAAATAAAGACTTTATTACTCCTTTTGCTGATTACAGCAAGTGGAGCTTCTGCGCAAAGTATTGCAGCGTTCAGTTATAGCCAAACCTCGGTTTGTGCTGGTGATACATTCATTATCACAAACCTATCAACTACTGATACGGGTGAATATCTCATTTGGGATTTTGACAGTACTCATGTGACCGTCCTTAGCGGTAATGACACGACGCCGTTTGTAATTGTTGGATTGTACCCAGACAGTACAATCATTACGCTTTCCATTTACGACAGTACGAATACTTTTGTAACGGGGACAAGCGCGACAATTTACATTCATCCGCTCCCGACTATCGCCGTGGTGACACCGACAAATGGGATGATTACTTGTAGCAATCCTTCGATACCGATTGTGATTGATGCAGATACACTATCGACGATTAGTTGGTATATAAATGGAATAAATACTGGTACAACAGGACTTGCATTTAGTGCAGTCATGAGTGATACCGGACATTTTCATTTAGTTGCGACATCCATATTTGGATGTGTATCGAATAATGCATACGAATACAGTATTGTTGATGGAACAGCGTTGCCAACAATGGCACTTGGCATTTGTGGGCAAGCACTCGGAGGTGATACTTCAGTGAGTTGCTTTGCTACGGATATTTGTGCAAGCGTCAATGATCCCTATCCTCCAACAAATTATGTATGGAGTACAGGAGCAACGACAGCGACATTTACCGCGCTTACTTCAGGACTCTATACACTGACCGTAACCAATGCAAATGGGTGTATTGTTACTGATACAATGCAAATCTTTATTGGGTTACCGACGCCGACATTTGCAAGTGTTGATACACTTTGTACTGGCGAAACAATTTCTTTGAGTGCGCCGTCTGGGTATTCATATTTGTGGACAAACGGACAAGTGACGCAAAGTATTATTGTTGGTGTTCCGGGAAATTATGAAGTTGAAATCTCAAATGGTATTTGCAGTGCGACATCAAACACTGCAGTCATTGATTTTCACGCGCTGCCGGAAACTAATTTGATTGTCGAACCATGTTTAATCAAACTTGCGTCATTTGAACCAGGTGCGACATTTCAATGGTATGACCAGATGAGTAATCCGATTATTGGTGCAACGGGTCCATTGCATAGTGTTACTGCTCCGGGATATTTTTTGGTACAAGTAACTAGTGCATTTGGGTGCGTGAGTACTTCACTTGCGCTTCCTGTGCAATGTGTGGTTATTTCATCTATCGGTGATCTATTGCAGATGCAGTCAGACAAACCATATACGATGAGTATCATTGATATGATGGGAAGGGTTGTAAAGAATGCGCGATATGATGGTGATGCGACGATGAGTATGCAGGAATTAATTCCCGGAATCTATATCGTACGCATTGTGTATGATGATGGGAAAGTTTCGGTACAGAAAATTCAGAAATTTTAGTCGTTATTAATTTTGGTGAGTAAAGCCGGTTCGAAATATTTCGAACCGGCTTTCATTTTTGACCCACAAAAATGACGTCACAAAGATTTTTTACCGTAGGTAAAAAATTTTGAGACGCTGATTTTTTTTACCATTTACGCTTTAGCGTGAGGAGGAATGGAAGTATCGTTGAGTATTTTCCAAATCTCTTGGCGCTTACCATTGAATGATTGCCACTGGTGTTCATTAAACGGTTCTGGTCGTTCACTTTTTGCGAGTGACATCCAATCCGCCGTGACCACATAGCCAGGATTGTTCTCCTTTAACTTTTTTTGTTCGTGGTATTTTTCGGAGACTTTTTTAAGAGCCTTAATTGCAACTTCTATTATATTAGGATCACTAGGAACACCTAGCTTACCTAGAATTTTTCCAATTTCTTTTTGTTGTAAAGGGACTTGTTTTATTTCTTCTTGTTGTGGAGGTTGTGGTTCTTGACCAAAAAACTCTAGTTGATGTGTTTCCATGGGGTTTCTTTTTAGTATAAAACAGGTAATAAAATACGCAACTTATTTTTTCTTTAAGAGTTCGATATCTTTTTTTAATTCCGAAAGTGCGTTTTCGATTTTTGATAAAATTTCCAAATCGTGTTCGAGGTGGGCTTTGGTGGTATCAGCAGCAATCACTGGTTGCAAGTCTTCTGCGACCACATCTTCCTGAATTTCTTCCACATCTTCTTGAATCTCGTCGATATCTTCTTGAATTTCATCCACGTCCTCTTGGATTTCATCGACATCCTCTTGAATATCTTCGACATCTTCTGCAATGTCTTCGATATCTGCGGTGTTTTTATTCACCGTCATTTGGATAAATATGGCGAGGTAAATAGCTTCGAGTGAGACGATGGTGGTGAGCACGAGCATAACGCGTTCAAAATTGACTCCAAACACAATCAATGCAAAACACCCAGCAAATAAGATGGTGTGGGTAATGAGTGAGCTTGTTGAACCAATCCACTTTGTTGCATTGTCTGCGCCACGCTGGAGACGGGCGCGTTCTTTGTCTATGCGATTCATAGATTGAATATAGCAGAGAAGTGGAGTATCATAAAGTGTATATGGAACCACAAACAACAAGTCCGGAGCAATCAAAAACTAAAACAAAGCGAATATTAAAATGGGCACTTATCGTTGCGATGGTTATTGTCCTTAATCTATTTTTTAATTACACTGTGTCGCTTTTGTACAAAGCGCCAGTATTTGAAACATTTTGTCCTGTTGAATTGACGAGTAAGGCATATGTAAATAAAGAGCAATGTGTTACTGCAGGTGGTATGTGGAATGAGACTACGGTGTATCCTGCACCGACAGAAGATGGACGTCCGACAAAAGCGATTGTTGCGCAACCACAACCGCAAGTGACAGGATATTGTGATGCGACGTACACATGTCAAAAAACATTTCAAGAAAAAACGAGTATGTACGATAGAAATGTGTTTATGGTACTTGTTGGGTTGGGAGTGGTTTCTATCGGACTCGGCGTCTGGCTCTCTGCTATTTCAGTGGTATCGCTCGGCCTTTCGTTTGGTGGCGTACTTTCGCTCATCATTGGTTCAATGCGTTACTGGAGCGATATGCAAGATTGGCTTCGGGTTGCGGTGCTTGCTGCTGCACTCGCGGTATTGATTTGGATCGGCATTAAAAAGATAAAGGAATAGTATAAGTAATAAGTATAAGGAAACGAAATTTTAAAAAGCCCTGCAACTGAAAGTTGCAGGGCTTTTGATTTTCAAACAGTGAAATGGAATTTCTCAAGTTCTGCCCAGTTAATATTTTTTCTTGCGAGGATTGCTTCTCTCTCCTTACGCACTTTACGGAACTCCCGTATTACTTTTTTACTGGCGAAGTTAACTTCTTTCAACTTAAAATTGTCACCGTTTTTGAAAATGTCGGAAAGGTGAGTGTTTGGCATAGTAGGTTTTTTAAATGGTCATACATCTTTCTAAATCTCTGTAATCAATTTTTGTTCGTTCTTTTATTTTGCGCTGTTCTTCACGCGCTTCTTCGACAGCTTTTTTAAATTCTTCCTCATCTATGACGGGCATCTTGAATTTGTACCCAGGTACAAAAATGTCTGGGTTGGGTGTTTGTTCTGTTTTCATGGTGCTTTTTTCTTTAGCATAGCAAAGACGTCTTTTTTTTGCTATATTTTGCTTACCGATGCAAGAATACGATCACAAACAAATAGAGCAGAAATGGCGGAAAATTTGGGAGGAAAACCAAACATACAAAACTAAGGACGGTGGCAAGAAACAATACATTCTTGATATGTTCCCGTACCCATCGGGTGAAGGACTTCATGTCGGCCATCCGCGCGGCTATGTTGCAACTGATGTCTATAGTCGTATGAAGCGCATGCAAGGCTTTAACGTGCTCCATCCGATGGGCTGGGACGCTTTTGGTCTGCCTGCAGAAAATTATGCAATCAAAAACAAAGTGCACCCTCGCGTTGCCGTTGAGCGCAATGTTGCTCGATATAAAGAACAACTTTCGATTATCGGATTTGATTATGATTGGTCTCGCGAAATAAATACGACGGATCCGGTATTTTATAAATGGACGCAATGGATTTTTTTGCAAATGTATAAAAAAGGATTGGCATATGAATCAAATGAGCCGATCAATTGGTGTCCGTCATGTCAGACCGGCCTTGCAAATGAAGATGTCGAAGAAGATGGTACCTGTGAGCGCTGCGGCACCAAAGTTGAATTAAAACCGATGCGCCAATGGGTGCTCAAAATTACCGCGTATGCAGATCGTATGCTTGCCGACCTCGACAAATTGCCAGCGTGGCCAAATGGAGTAAAAGAAGCACAGCGCCATTGGATCGGCAGAACAGAAAATCCGGATGGCACGGTTTCGTACAATATGCGCGATTGGGTTTTTTCTCGACAGCGATATTGGGGCGAACCGATCCCGATTATTCATTGCGATAAATGTGCCCATTCAAATCCTTCAGGGCGAGGTGTAGTCCCCGTACCAGAAAAAGACTTACCGGTAGTGTTACCTGAAGTAGATAGCTATGCCCCGACAGGTACAGGAGAAAGTCCGCTTGCTGATATTGCGGAATGGGTAAATGTACCGTGTCCAACATGCGGCAGTGATGCAAAACGGGAAACAAATACGATGCCGCAATGGGCAGGCTCTTCGTGGTATTACTTGCGCTACATTGATCCGACAAATACTGACGCACTTATTGACTCATCAAAAGAAAAAGAATGGATGCCCGTTGATGTCTATGTCGGAGGTGATCACGCAACGCGACATTTGATTTACGCGCGCTTTTGGCATAAATTTTTATTTGATATCGGTGTTGTGTCTACCGAAGAGCCATTTCCACGACTTGAATTTCTTGGATTTATTTTGGCGGAAGATGGACGCAAAATGAGTAAGCGATGGGGCAATGTAGTGAATCCTGATGAGATGGTAGAACGTTTTGGTGCGGATGCATTTCGTTTGTACGAAATGTTTATTGGTCCATTTGAAAATACGGTTGCGTGGAGTACGAATGGATTGGTAGGCACGTATAGATTTTTGGAACGCGTGTTGAGATTAAAATCAAAAATAGATATTGAGAAAAAAATATGCAAGACCGACGCACTTGTCCATAGAACAATCAAAGGAGTAAGTGATGATATTGAAGCATTTAAATTTAATACCGCAGTTTCAAAAATGATGATTCTTCTGAATGCACTCGAAA
>CALRCO010000019.1 GCA_943354645.1 Candidatus Nomurabacteria bacterium
AAAGTGATGTGCGCACGCTCCTCATTATCCTTCGTGCAATTGCCGACTATGGCAACGATATGTATGTAACGCCACTGCTCCATCTGCCGTTATTTGATATTGATCCACTTGATACGTACAAACTCTTGCGCAATGCTGCTGATAGACGCAAATATTCTCTGTACGATTTATTAACAACGCCCGCACTACTTGAAGAAATTAGCCTCAAAGATACAGAAGGAATACCAGCTCTTGCAAATAAATTAGCCGGCTGGGTAAAAGAAAGTAAAAAAATAGATTTATTGAATTTTTTCGAACATATTATTCGCGATTCAGGATTGCTTGAAGACATGCTTGGTTCTGGTAATGCGGGCGAACGCTTTGATGCGGTGAATGCGCTTTTTGATGAAGTGAAGCAATTAGTCGAAATAAAAAATGACGCAACACTCACTGATTTCTTTGTGTATATTGAAACGATTAAAAAACACAGACTATTCTTAAAACGAAAAGCGCAAGGCAATGCAAGGGGTAAGGTGCGTCTGATGACTGCGCATCGCTCCAAAGGTCTTGAATTCGCACACGTCTATATCATCCGTGCGCAAGATGGCATTTGGGGAGGGAAGATAGATAGAGATAGACTTCCGCTCATTGATTCAATTTACAAGTTACAAAAATAAAAACTCCACCAGACAAAATCTGGTGGAGTTAGAAATATTAAATTTCTTTGATAATAAAATCGGAGTCTTTAAACTTACACCTTTTTTCTTTTAGAAACTGGGAATAAGGTTCATAGTCTCGTTCTTTCGGGGCAGGGAAGGTTTTTTGAAATTGAATTCTGTAATCTGGCCAAATTTTTTTTGCCACATACAAAACTTCATCGTTTTCTGCCCAGCCGAATGTTCCTGATGCACCTTTAAAATTGATTTCTTTATAATCTCTATTATAAAAATCAACCATCCCACCACCTCTCACAGTCATGCTCTCCAGTCCTTTTTCTAGGATATAGAAGCCAATTGCGTCAGAGTGTTCTTTAAGAGGTTCTTCTTGCATATGAAGAAATATTTTGGGTATATTATTTTTGTCACGAAGTAACAAAAATTTCAACTCGGTGTATTCGTCAGAATCTTTATATTGAGTTCCGTCAAATAATTCATTCACTTTTCCAATTAGAATTAGGTTATTCATGATTTTAAATTTTTCTTTACATTACACTATAATATAGTATATGTCAAGTAAAGCAAATATCTATAAAATTGATAGAATAGAGAGGTGAAAAAAGAGAGTAAAAAAATAGAAAAGGAAAAAGACGCATCCGCCGAAATTCGCTCGGCGCCAATTTTGGCGGACGAGGATGAACGTCGATTATTTTACGTCGCGCTTACTCGGGCGAAAGAGTCGGTCACTATTACCTATGCGCGCGAAGATGCGGAACGACGAGAGACATTGCCGTCGGCATTTATCGATGAAATTAAATCGGAGTTAGTGGAACAATTGTCGACGGAAAAATCGGAGGAGAAGTTTAAGGAGGATAGAGGGTTTCAGTTTCAGTCTACCTCACCCCAACCCTCTCCTTATCAAGGAGAGGGGGAAAACCAGAACAAGGCCTTTGTCCAAGAGCTTTTTGACAAGCAAGGACTTTCGCCGACTGCGCTCAATAATTACCTCGAATGTCCATGGAAATATTTTTATCAAAATCTTATTCGTATTCCGTCTGCGCCGACCATTCATCAAGCGTATGGTATTGCCGTGCATGCATCATTGCAAGATCTTTTCTCAATATTAAAAAAGGAAGATAAAGGTAAATCATTCTTGCTCGACAGTTTTGAAGGACATCTCAATCGCCAATTTGTATCAGAACGAGACAGAGCAAGCTTGCTCGAAAAAGGAAAAAAGTCACTCGGTGGTTGGTATGACACCTATAGTGACTCGTGGAATATCAATGTGCTTACGGAGATGAGAATTAACGGCATCAGTCTTAGCCTGGATACCGGCCTCCGCCGGTACGACACAGGAGAGATAAATGATGTCCGTCTTACGGGAGTGCTTGATAAGGTGGAATTTATCGAAGACAATATTGTAAACGTGGTGGATTATAAAACAGGGAAGCCGAAGACGCGCAACGATGTAATGGGAAATACCAAATCTTCAAACGGTAATTATTATCGTCAACTTGTTTTCTATAAATTACTCCTCACACATTTCAATGATGGTGCCTACAGCATGCAATCCGGCACGATTGATTTTATAGAGCCGGATGAGAAAGAAAATTATCATAAGGAGACATTTGAAATCAGCGATGAAGAAGTGAGTGAGCTTACGACCACAATCCAGAGAGTTGCCGATGAAATTACAACACTCGCATTTTGGGATAAGACCTGTGATGAAAAGGATTGTGAATTTTGTGGATTGCGAAAACTTATGCGTGTGTCATCCCGATGAAAATCGGGAACCAGGCTAATTTCCGAACTTCGCCTGGATACCTGCCTGCGCCGGTACGACAAAGATAAAAATATTGTTTTCCCTGTTCGCTTTTCTTTTTATCCTTTATACTTATGCATATGTCTTTCTTCTCGAGTATTTCTAAAAAACACACCGAACTCATCATCGATGTTGGCTCCTCAAGTGTAGGTGTTGCATTTGTTACCTATGCACAAAACGAATTACCTTGTATGCTTTTTGTCACTCGTAAAGAAGTGTTATTTGATGAGTCCATAGGTGCTGCGGACATTTTAGACAAGACAGCAAATCTACTTGATATTGCGCTACGCGAGGCAACCACAGGTGCTCATTTTACGCACCCTGACCGTATCACCATTTCACTTGCCGCACCATGGTATGCAAGCCAAGTGCGCAGTGTTCGGTATACCGATAATGGAAAGAAATTCCGAGTGACAAAATCTCTCATGGAAGGACTTATGCAAACAGAATATAAAGCATTTCTCAAAGATCTCCAGGCGTCGCCTTTTTTTGATGCACTTAATGCTGAAATAATAACCAATAGTCTCGTTGAATCAAAAATAAATGGCTACACCGTTACGGATTCACTTGGTTCACAAGGGACATCGTGTGTATTTGATGTGTATGTTGCCGTTGCGTCGAGTGATGCAAATAAACGTTTTCGAGAATTAGTGCACACCTATTTTCCACGAGCGCGCCACGTGCGATTCACGGCGTTTGGCTTTGCATCATGGCTTGCGTTTAGAAATTTATTTCCTCATACCGATGAATATCTTTTTCTTGATATCGGTGGAGAAATTACCGATGCAATGGTGGTGCGTAATGCGGTTCCCGTCAGTGGTGGCTCATTTCCTTATGGTAAACACACCATGCTCCGTGCATTTGCGAATGCAACAGGATCAGAGGGTGCACACGCCCTTTCGTTGTGCAATTTATATCAAACAAAAATGCTCGGCGAAAAAGAACGTACCGATATCGACAACGTATTACAATCTACACGCAAAGAATGGCATACCAAACTTGAGACCGCCATTGAAACAATAGAAACAGGATTATTGCCATACAAAGTATTCGTTACCATCGACGCAGATTGTGCGCCATGGTTTTTAGAAATGTTGCGCAATCAAGCACTTCGACAGTTTGTTGATACGTCGCAACAATTTGATGTCACCTTGATTGATGCAAATGTCGTGCAATCATATGTTACAATAGAAGCACAAGCAGCTCCTGATCCATTTCTCATATTACTTGCCATTGCAAATAACCATCTTTAATTTTTATATATGCCAAAAAAAATAGAAGATATCATTTCATCATCAAAAAAACGCGCACCCTCAAAATATTTTAGTGAGCTTGCACGTGCTACTAATAAACACTTTGAAAAAGAAGCAGATATACATGAGCATCCGCACCACAGTGTGGTTAAGGAGCGCAGTCATGCATTTATCAAAGAAGATGAATTTGGCAATGTGCAAGAAGAGGTGATTACTCGAAAAGTAACTCGTGAAGCAGTAGATGCGAGTCGTACGGCACCGCGGAGTGGCAAATCACTAGTATTTATGGTGACAGGAGCGCTTGTTGCGCTTGTGCTTGGTATTTCTATTTTTATTTCCGGTTCTACGATTACGATTATGCCTCGCAGTGCGACACTGGCCCTCGACAATACCTTTACTGCCGTTAAGGATGGTGTTGGAGACACTTTGGCCTACGAAGTGGTTGCAGTGTCCAAAGAAGAAGACGGGACACTTCCATCGAGTGGTTCTACCAATGTTGCAACAAAGGCAACCGGCCGTGTTATTTTATACAATGCATTTAGTGCAACACCTCAAAAATTACTCATCAATACCCATCTTTTAGGATCAAATGGCAGTATGTATCTTACTGATACGGCAACCACGATCCCAGGATACAAAAAGGTAGGCACGACAATTACCCCTGGCTCTATAGAAGTGAGTGTTACTGCAGAAGTTGGAGGATCAAAAGGGAATGCGTCATTAATTGATTTTACTATCAGTGGGTTCAAGGGTACGCCAAAATATAAAGGATTTTATGGTCGCGGAAAGACAGAAATAACTGGTGGTGCAGAAGGTCAACGTTTTACTGCAACTGCCGATGAACTCGCCACTGCAAGGAAAGCACTTTCAGCAAAATTGCAGGCAACTATCAGTGAGAGTCTTACGCATGAAATCCCAGAAGGGTATGTACTCTTTCCAAATTCTGTAATGATTACAGAGGACCCAGCTTCTCTTGTTACGGCAAGTACCACAGAGAGCATTCCAATTGCCGTAAAAGCAACTGCCTATGCGTATATTTTTAATCGCGACACACTAACTGCCACCATCGCAAAGACGCTTCTCCCAGAGTACACACCACTTGATTCAATTAGTATTACTAACATCAATGAGATTACCTTTACGGCACTGCCTCCCGTCCCTAAAACACCAACAGACACAACGCCACTTACGTTTAAATTATCTGGTACTGCAAACGTAGCGTGGAATATTGATATTGATGCACTTAAAAAGGCAGTTACCAATACAAAAAAGAGCGCAGTACTTTCTTATTTAACTGAAAATACTGGCGTGCTTCGTGCAGATGTAGTGGTCCGTCCTTTTTGGCAAAACACATTACCAAAAAATACTGACCATATTGAGGTAGTTGTTAAAAATCCATTCGAATGATGTTGACCAACTCTTTATTTTTTGATAGTATATATCTCGTTCACCGATGAGCGATAAAACTACTCCAACCGTACGCGGCATTGTCATAGAAGCCCTTCCAAGCACACTCTTTCGAGTGGAGCTTGATGCGTCTAAAGATGTCCAACTTGCATACCTTGCAGGTAAGATGCGGATGCATCGGATTAAGATTTTAGTAGGTGATAAAGTCGAAGTACTCCTTGACCCCTACGGCGGTAAAGGACGTATTGTCAAAAGATTATAAGTGCGCTATACTAGGGTACCCGATTTATCTCTATGGTAATACGTGGCCTAGCCCTTTTTATTTTGTTATTACTTGCCCTGTTTTATTTCATATAATGAAAGTACGATCTCGAGTAAAAAAAATGTGTGCGAAATGCAAAATCGTCTCTCGAGGCGGTCATTTGCGCGTTATTTGCGACAACCCTAAACATAAACAAAAACAATAAAATCCCATGCGTATCTTAGGTATTACCCTCCCAAATGAAAAAAGAATGGAAATTGGTCTCACTGTCCTCTATGGTATTGGTATTCCTCGTGCTCGCGCTATTTTGAAGCAAGCAAAGGTTCCTGTGGCAACAAAAGGTAAAGACCTTACTACAGATCAAGAAAACGAAATCCGCAAAATTGTCGAATCTCTCAAAATTGAAGGAAACTTAAAGCGTGAAGTATCTGCAAACGTCAAGCGCTTGAAAGATATCAAAGCCTACCGAGGTGTTCGTCATATGCGCCGATTGCCGGTCCGTGGTCAGCGTACAAAAACAAACTCTCGAACGGTTCGAGGCAATGTCCGCAAGACGATGGGATCTGGTCGCCGTAAAGAATCAAAAACATAATTAATGCCATGCCTAAGAAAACACCCGCAAAAACAGAAGAAGTAATAGTAGAAGAAGGAGTTCCAAAAACTCCGGAAGTTACCGTTGCAAAAACAGCAAAAAAGAAAATCACGCAAGCTGTGCTTCATATTGAAGCTACCTTCAATAACACAAAAGTTGTTCTTACTGATAAGGGTGGTAACACAATCGCATGGAGTTCATCCGGCGCACTTGGTTTTAAAGGTGCAAAGAAGGGTACACCATTCGCTGCAGCAAAAGTGGGCGATATTCTCGCAGAAAAAGCAGAGGCAATGGGTATTAAAGAAATCGAAGTAATAATCCGTGGTGTTGGTTCAGGTCGTGAATCAGCGATTCGTTCATTTATTGCTCGCGGATTTGATGTAAGCAATATCAAAGATATGACCCCCGTCCCATTTAATGGACCAAAGGCTAAAAAGCCTCGACGCGTATAACTTTTTATTATGAAAACAGGTAAACAATACAAAATCTGCCGACGCCTTGGCAGTCCAATATACGAGAAATGTCAAACAGCTAAATTTGCGCAATCAGTAGCACGCAAAGGTGGTCGCTCTGACAAAAAGCCAAAGCAACAAAGTGATTTCGGCTTGCAACTTATCGAAAAACAAAAGGTTCGTTTTTCATATGGTGTCTCAGAAAAACAATTTTCAAACTATGTAGAGAAAGCCGTGGAAACAAAAGGTGTTCCTCCAACAGAGAAATTATTTGAACTTTTGGAACGCCGACTCGACAACGTAGTCTATCGCTTAGGTCTCGCATCTACTCGTGCACTCGCTCGTCAGCTCGTATCTCACGGTCACATCACGGTTGCAGGACGCAAAGTTACTATTCCGTCATACCAAGTAGTACACGGCGATATGATTTCAGTTCGTGACGGTAGTCGTAAGAGCGCACTTTTCACAGATATTGCAAAGAAATACACTACCTACACATGGCCAAACTGGCTTACCTTCGATACTGAAAAGCTTACTGGTACGATTGCAGGCTCACCAAAGAATGCAGACAGTGCCCTTAATTTTAACGCTGTGCTCGAATATTACACTCGTTAAAATCATTTTATTTAGTATCCATTTAGTAATTAATAAGTAACATCAAATTTATGGTAGATCCACAAATTATACTTCCCACAAAACCACGTGTCGTTACCGAAGATGGCGCCAAGGGAGTCTATGAGATCGATAACCTATATCCGGGGTATGGTCATACGCTCGGCAACAGTCTCCGCCGCATTATCCTTTCCTCATTACCAGGAGCGGCTATTACGACTATCAAAATTGATGGCGTTGCTCATGAATTTTCAACGATGGCGGGTGTAAAGGAAGATGTTATTGCTATATTACTCAACCTTAAGAAGGTACGATTTAAGATCACCTCTGAGGGTTCTTTTACCGTTTCTATCAAAGCAAAAGGTCCTAAGGTAATTACTGCAAAAGATATTGATGTACCAGGACAAGTTGAAGTGATGAACGAAGACCAGTACATTGCAGAAATCACTGAAAAAGGAAAATCTCTTGATATCGAACTTACGGTTGAATCAGGTCTTGGATACGTTTCAAAAGAAGTACTCCAAAAAAATAAAATGGAAGTCGGCACGATTGCTGTCGATGCTATTTTCTCACCAATCCGCCGTGTTGCGTATGAAGTAGAAAACATGCGCGTCGGTGATAAGACAAACCACAACCGTCTCCGCATCACTATCGAAACAGATGGTAGTTTGACTCCTCGCGAAGCGCTTGATCGTTCTGTGATGATCATGATCGAACAATTGCACGCAATGCTTGGTTCTCACATGAATCTTGAAAAAGAAGCGCAAGCTCCTGAAATTGAAGAAGAAGCGCCAAAAACAAAGAAGGCAAAAGAAGAAGTATCTAGTGAAGGAAAAGAAGACATGACAGATGTCTTGAAAACTCGCATCGATACCATGCCACTTCCTGCACGTATTCTCGCATCTCTTCAAAACGCAAATATCCGCACGATCGGTGGTCTTGCTCGCAAAAAGAAAGAAGACTTGCTTGAAATCGAAGGCATGGGTGAAAAAGGCATTTTAGAAATCAAAAAGGCACTTGAAACATTCGGCCTTTCCCTTAAATAATTATTCAGCTAATTTACTTGTATGAGACACCACAACAACGTCAGAAAATTTGGAAGAACGAAGAACCAGCGCAGTGCCCTTATGAAAGGGTTGGTGATTTCTCTTGTTCGCCACGAACGTATCACGACAACAGAAGCAAAGGCTCGTGAACTCCGTCCATACATGGAAAAGTTGGTCACTAAAGCAAAAACAAACACCGTTGCATCAAAGCGCATGGTGCTTGCTCGTGTCTACAACTCTCCAACTGCAACAAAGAAGTTGTTTGATGTCCTTGCGCCAAAGTATGCTGACCGAAAGGGTGGCTATACACGCATCTTGAAATTGCCCGTTCGCAAGAGCGATGCAAGTAAGATGGCTATCATCGAATTTGTATAATTTCTCATTTTAAGCTAGGATACACATACCCACATGAAAAACCTCACTATAGACGCAACAGAAAAATCAATCGGACGAGTCGCTGCAGAAGCGGCGCAATTCCTCATGGGTAAGACAGATCCTTCCTACGAACGCAACAAAGTGAGTGCAGTTAAGGTTGTCATTGAAAACGCAGGTAAGACAAAAGTATCTGATAAGAAGGGAATTGAGAAAGAATATGAACGCTACTCTGGCTATCCAGGTGGCTTCCGAACACTTTCTCTCGCTGAGACAATCGAGAAAAAAGGTTTTACTGAAGTCTACCGTCTCGCAGTTTACGGTATGCTCCCACGCAACAAACTCCGCCCTATCATGATGAAGAATTTAACTATCAACGAATAATACAATGGCTACTGCTACAAAATCAGCAAAGAAATATATCGAAACAATCGGACGCCGCAAGACGTCTACTGCTCGCGTGCGAGTTACTCCAGGCGGCAAAGGTTCATTTTCAATAAACGATAAAGATGTTGCTACGTATTTCCCAACAAAAGAATTAACAAAAGTAGTACTCGGTGCATTTGCAGAAGTTGATGCATTAGATAAATTTGATGTTACGGTTGTTGTACAAGGTGGCGGTAGTCACTCACAAGCAGAAGCAGTCCGTCACGGTATCGCTCGCGCACTCATCATTGACGATGAAGAAAGTAATAAAAAGAAACTCAAGCACGCTGGATTCTTGAAACGCGATCCTCGAAGTAAAGAACGCCGCAAGTTCGGTCTCAAGAAAGCTCGAAAGTCACCTCAGTGGTCAAAACGTTAGTGTCAAAAAAAGTTCCGAAAGGAACTTTTTTTGTTGACTGCTGAGGTGTGAGAAGGGGGTCGGGGAAACTCCGGTTTCCCCGTGAAGGAAGGCAGCGAGTGATAACGAGTGTTGGAAAACCGTGGGTTTCCAAGGAGACGGAGGCGACCTCATTGGAGTAAGCGTTAATATACAACAAGATTTCCCCGAAAGGGGATTTTTTGTTGCTCTTTTTCTAGATAATGCTACCATTTCCTAAAACCCCCTCATCATGGCTACAAAAAACAAAGAAGAGCAACCTATACAAGTTGTGTATGTTTGCACTCAGTGTCACACTGAAAAAATATATTATGAAAAAGCAGAATGCCTTGGTATCGTAGAATCCCAAAAATATTGCACCGGTAAATGTGGTGGAAAATTAATCCTCCACAAAAAGAAAAAAGTCCCCGAGCCGTCGCCCTCTCCATAGGGCGACTTGGTTTTTTAAAGACCTAGAATAAATATAAATATTGTATAAGTAATAATTATATCAAACTCAGCGATAGCAAATATTGGTATAATTACTTTGAAACACTTTTTATTTTTTGATAATCTCGAGCCAACTTAAATGTTTTGATTAAATCCTTCAATCCAATTGTTTCAATATATTTTAAAAACTCTTTTGGTAGTGGAGAAGGTCCAATCCATACACTCTTTTGAATCATTATGTAGTTTGCTCGTTTTAATTGCCACCTAAACCACTCTCGTTCGCCCTTCTTTTCTTCGGGTATATCAAACATAACCAATAAGTTCTTTGGTGCATCTTTTGGAAAATTGAATACAAATTGAGTCAGTGAATCTTGTTTTTTGGCAATATATTTTTTACCTGCAGTGGTTACTACCCATTGCGCTGCTTCTTGGTGGATTAGATTCTTTTTGCGTAGCGTATACAGAGCATTATCGAGCGCTTTTGCGTTGTGTTTTTTAAAACGAGGAAGCCCACGCAAACTTCGACGAATGCTTTTATAGGAAAGAGGATTATTTGCTA
>CALRCO010000020.1 GCA_943354645.1 Candidatus Nomurabacteria bacterium
CTTTTGACCAACGGTCCGGAAATCAAGAAACGCGTATCAAAGCTCGAAGATTATCGTTCAAAGAAAGAAAAGAATGAATTCGATATGTACACAAAGAAAGAACGTCTCCTTATCGACAAAGAAATGGCAGATATGGAAAAGAATTTCTCTGGTATCGTCTCAATGAAGAAGCCGCCAGCAGCGATGCTCGTCATTGACCCTCGCAAAGAACACATTGCCGTTACGGAAGCGCACAAGATGCACATTCCAGTTATTGCCCTCGGCAACACCGACTGCGATATGAGTACTATCGAATACCCTATCGTCGGTAACGATGGCGCACAGAAAAGCATTGCGTTTTTCTTGTCAGCGTTCAAAGATGCGTTCTCAATCTAATATTAGAAACTTTTAATTAAATCTGTTCATTATGTCAACAATATCAATCGATCAAGTTAAAAAGCTCCGCGACCAAACAGGTGTTTCTATCATGCAATGCCGCAAAGCCCTCGAAGAAGCCGGCGGCGACATGGAAAAAGCAACGATCATCTTGAAAAAGAAATCAGGCGATATCGCAGCAAAGAAATCAGACCGATCTGCACAAGACGGCATCATCGCATTCAAACAAGTAGAGGGCAAAGCAGTAGCAGTAGTACTTAACTGCGAAACGGACTTCGTTGCAAAGAACGATGAATTTATTGCCCTTGCAAATACCATTGCAGATAGTGCGCTCACAAACGGCGAACAAGCAGCTCGCGACCAAGCAGCGACCTCTGTCAGCGAACTTGTCCAAAAGATTGGTGAAAATATCCAACTTGGTACCATCACGATTGTCGAAGGTCCTATTGTTGGTGGCTACATACACAATGCAAAAGCAGGTGCGATTGTCGCCCTCTCTGCCGGAACTCCGGAACTTGCAAAAGATGTTGCAATGCACGGCTCTGCAATGAAACCTGCGTTCGTTACCGGCGCTGATGTCCCAACAGATGCTCGTGCGAAAGCAGAAGAACTCTTTAAAGAAGAGGTTGCTGCGTCCGGCAAGCCTGCGGATATTCAAGCAAAAATGCTCGAAGGAAAATTGAACACCTATTTCAAAGAACAAACACTCGTTGACCAGATGTTTATCAAAGATCCAAGTCTCACGATCGATGCGTATCTGAAGAAAAATGGCGCGACACTCGTTGCATACAAACCGCTTAGTCTTATCTAAACCCGCCTTTTTGTTGTAAACTAATCTTATGTACATACTCATTATCATCTTTGTCGTTCTCTTGATCGGCAACATCATATTTATCCTCTACAAGACGACACAGGTGCGCGAGTACCGTGCGCATGTGTTGCGTCATGAGGATTATGGCGACAAAGATCACTGGGTGTTGCATCAAGCGCGGACCATGGTAAAACATGGCCACGTTATTGCAAAAGGACACGTTAATAGTTTTGCCTTATTTCTCGCAAAAAAATGGATACAGTTTGTGCGAAAAGGAAATGCATTTATTCGCCATAAATATCCAGAAATTGCGTATTTGATCGGCGATAAAACGCATATCAAGCACTCGAAGGATGTGGAGGCGTCAGCGTTTATGGAATCGATGAAAAATACCAAGCAAGATAGAGGAACCCATCGCATCGACGATACGCTGGACATGAAGTAGATTTTTGGTATAGTAGGGAGACCTTAGGGTGACTTTAAGAAGCCTTAGTGGTGAAATATCGTGTTCAGAAATTTTTTCACGCTTCGCGTAAAAAAACTTTCTGAACCGAATTTTGTGGGTCAAAATTCGGCCGCTTTAGCTCAGTTGGTAGAGCAACATTTTTGTAAAATGAAGGTCCTCGGTTCGAATCCGAGAAGCGGCTCAATACAGTGTGGATATGTGTACCTTAAAATGTAATAAAGAAATGGTACACTTACATTATGAAAGAACGACATTGTGAGTGTTGTGAGAGTGTATTAAAAACAAGATTTCAAAAGAAATATTGCTCCAATAAATGCCAATTGGAATACCAATATAAATCCTATATTCAAGACTGGAAAAAAGGTAAACAAACAGGCACCATTGGCATCAATACTCGAGATTTATCAGAACACCTTAGACGGTATCTTTTTAGAAAATTTAAAAGTTCTTGCACTGTTTGTGGGTGGAATAAAAAGCATCCTAAAACAGGATCTTGTCCCTTAGAAATTGACCACATAGATGGAAATTCAGAAAATAATCTTGAAAAGAATTTGAGATTAATATGTCCAAACTGCCATGCACTGACAGATAATTTCAAAAATAGAAATAGAGGAAATGGCAGACAATGGCGAATGAAAAAATATATTAAGAATGCTGCATAGAAAAAACCTCACATGTGTGAGGTTTTTTCTATGCAGCCGCTTATTTCGCCACTGCTGGTATCACCGCTTTCGCCGCCGCTTCTTGTTTTGCTTTTTCTTTTACAAGTTCAGGAACTAGCTTTTCAATTTCTTCAACAGATTGGAATCCAGTAATGAGTTTGTCATTGAGCACAATCGCAGGGAGTTTTGTATCGTCGATTTTATAAAGGGTAATAAGTGCACGCACTGCAGACACATCGATATTGTAATCAAACGAATACACACGAAGATCTGGATACGTCTCACGAAGACTTGTTAGCACATATCCTTGCTTGGTACATTCACTACAATTATCTTTCGTTGTATAAAAATACAAAATAGACACGGTCTTTACGCCACAACGATCCGCAATCTTTTGCATTAACAAATAATCTTTAATTTGAAGCAAAGAATAAAATTTCTTAAGCTGTTGCACTTGTTCAGTATTACCGATATTTTCTTCACTATAGGTAATTTTTTCTGCAAGCGATCCAATTTCTTTTGAAAGCACGGTGTTCGATACATCTTTACAAGATAATTCTGAAAGAAGGGCGTACTCAGTTTCAGAGGATAAAATATCAACCGAAATTTTATCTTGAATTGCTTTTACATCCGCAAGTTTTTTATTTGAAAAATAATTTGAAATCCAAAAAGCACTGGCAAAAATGCCTAAGGTAATCACAAATGCAAGTAAGTATCGTTTCCAGGTAAACATATAATGTAAAATAAAGATTAGTTAATGGTGACTCTTCGCTCTGCTGTCCAGCTTGATTCTTTTGACCAGAGCGCGTTCCAGACAGCGCGGAGGAGCCAGAACGGCGCGATAAGACTATACACGATAACGAAATAAAAGACATCTACTGAGATACGGTATCGCCCTTCTGCCATGCGTCGCCCTAAAAGGAGTGCGGTAATGACCATAGCATATAAGAGCAAACTTACGAACATGATTGCTTTGGTGTTAATGAAGAACCAATCAAAATGTGGTAATCCACTATTAAAATGAAACCCTATTGTTTTAATTTCTTCAATTTTCGCAGCTATGTAGGCACCGAAATTATAAACTAAAAGTCCACAAATAAAGATGACAGAAAACACCGACACAAACCCAGAAGGAATAGTGAAAATACCTATCAATCCATATTTTTTTCGGAAAATAAGTCGACGATAATCAAACGCATTTTTGATGAAGCCATAAATCCATCGCAAGCGTTGGCGATACAACTTCCCAACCGTATTCGGACTCATGGTAAACACATACGCATCCGGACAGTGATCGATTTTATACCGTGCCTCTTGCATACGAAGCGCAATCTCTTGGTCTTCGGTATTGTGTGCTTTGCGATACGGACCCAAATCATCAAAAACTTTTTTACGAAAAATAGAAAATGGTCCTGGAGTCACGTGGATTGCACCCAGAAACGCAAGCATACGTTTTGTATATACTGCCATATCGTATTCTGCTTTTTGTGCTTTTTGGAGAATATTTTTCGGCTGATGCACAATAATAGACGGCGCGACTGCCATAACTTCTGCGTCATCCTCAAATGTTTTCATAATACGCACAAGTGCTTGTGGATGCACAAATGAGTCCGCATCAAGACCGCCGATAAATTCACTCGTTATGCGTTCAAGGGCAAAATTCACCGCCGTGTGTTTGCCGCCGTTTTCTTTGTGATATGCCTCAACTTGTGGATACTTCGTAAATTTCTGAATGAGCTCCCAGGTGTTGTCCTTACTTCCATCATCAACCAATATGATCCGTAATTTTGATTTTGGATAATCAAGCGCCAAAAGCGAACGAACGGTACCATAAATAGTCTTTGATTCGTTATAACAAGGCACGACCACAGACACGCTTGGGTAGCGCTTTAATTTGATCAAATCGGTGTCTTTGCGGATGACGATGTCCTTGCGTCGTTCAAAAAATGAAATGAGGAAAAACACCTGTATATATACAGACAAAAAGGCGAAAAAGTAGTTGAGAATACTAGGTATTTGGGACATATCGTGTTTTTGTATAATACCATTTTATTGACTTAATTTCAATAGCTAGGCAAATAACGTATTCTTACAAAAATATGAACCGCCGTGATACAATAAAGAGACTTATCAAGTAATATTTAATCTATGGAACACGAATCAACAAAAGATACAAAATTATCAACACCGCAAGCAATTCTTATCGGTGCAGTTATTGTTGCAGCCGCAATTTTTCTTGTAAAAATGCCTGCACGGCCAACAACAAATCCAACTACCGCAACCGACACAACAGCGGGCCCAACAGCTGACAAATACGCAAATATGATTTTGGCGACAAAAGCAAAAATCACGATTCCTATATTACATGAAGGTGATCACGTTCGCGGTTCGACAAATCCAAAAATTACTATCATCGAATATTCTGATCCTGAATGTCCATTTTGCCGAGTGTTCCACGGCACAATGCAATCCGTCATGACAAAATATGATGGTAAAATCGCCTGGGTCTACCGTCACTACCCTATCGAAAGTTTACACAAAAAGGCAATCAATGAAGCATCAGCAACAGAATGTATCGCAAAAATTGGTGGCGAGGCCGCATTTTGGAATTATCTTGATTTGCTTTATAAAACAACCCCATCAAATGATGGGCTCGATGCGTCAAAACTTCCTGAAATGGCAAAAGCTGTCGGTGTGGATGTTGCAAAATTCAACACTTGTTTGAGTGGTAAAGAAACACTTTCTGGTATTACAAAAGCAATTGAAGACGCACAAGCACTCGGTATCAGTGGCACACCACACAGCTTTATGCTCGTCGGAAACGATATGTATAAAATCGAAGGCGCAATGCCGATTGCCTCCCTCACCGCTGCGATTGATCAGATAATGAAGTAAAAAATTCTAGTTCTAAAAATCCCCCAAGCTTGGCCTGGGGGATTTTAATTTGGAGACAATAACTTCTTTCTCAATGTATAACTTTTACCATGAGATAAAATGCCTAGATAAGAAGTTTGTTGTTCTTTTGTAATGCCAGATTTTGCTTTTATAAACATTCTTTTCTTTGTACTTGTACGTAAAATTTTGTGATGCGGAAATACTACATACCCGAGAAAGTCTATCCCTTGAGTATATTTTCGTATAATTACTTTGCGGTCATGCAAAATTAGCTGTAACTTTTTTTCTAAAAAATCAGCTATGTTCGGAATAAAAGCTTCCAATACTTCTTTCTCTTTTTCGATAATTATAAAATCGTCACAATACCGCACGTACTGTTTTATTTGTAACTCGTGCTTAATATATCTATCTAGTTCGTGCAAATAAATATTACCGAACAACTGACTGGTCACATTGCCAAGCGGTAATCCTTTGCCTTTCTCTTTTTCAAAGCTGTGTAAAATAATATCAATCAACCACAGTACATTTTCATCCATTACCCGCCGAACAATCTGCATTCGCAATATCTCGTGATCAATACTATCAAAAAACTTTTTCACATCGCATTTGAGTGCCCACACAACTTGCTTATTATTGCTACTTGCGCGCTCCAAAAAATCTTCAAGCCGCAACACGCCGCGATGCGTTCCTTTTCCAACTCTGCACGCAAATGAATCGTCAATAAATTGCTTTTCAAATATCGGTGCGAGTATTCTATAGAGCGCTTGATGCACTACGCGGTCACGAACAGTTGCCTTGTGAATGTGTCGCCGTTTTGGATCATACACATAAAACGGCACATACGGCTCGGGTGTGTATGTTTTATCCCGCAATTGCCTTGATAAAAGAATCAAATTCGTCTCAAGATTAAATTCAAAAACTTGAATTTCCTGTTTTTTGCTTTTACATCGTTTAAATTCACGCCATGCACCATGTAGATTTTCAAACGATGTTATGTGGTAAAATAAATCACCATGAATAGCACCCCCCCCCCGCAACAACATTGATTTGCCGATTGTCTTGCATATAAAGAAAGTATACAAACTTTTACACCAGATTGGTAACAAATTGCCGAAGCGAGAAAAATTAGGTATTCATCACAACATTGAACAACTATCTCTCGGTCTTCTTGAAATATCAATTGAAACAGTACTTCTTCCTCGATCAGAAAAACACGCACCCTTGTATATAATTCGCAGAAAAGTGGAGACACTCAAACATCTTGTGCGTATTGAGCAAGAATTGCATATCATCTCAGAAAAACAATATGCGGTACTCGCAAATCTGCTAACAGATATTTCAATGATGGCCACAGGTTGGCAAAAAAGTACTGCCCAAAATACAACACAAAATCCGCCCAAATAATGAGCGGATGTGCGAGAGACTTCTCACGAGGACCGTTGTCAGAGTTCCGATTGTCACGATTGTTCCTGCTGATGTTGAACTGACTATTGTCATTGCGGTTCATGTTCATCGCATTACCATCGGCATCGAGCGCCCCGTGCTATACAATACCATCCATTGTTTTTATGAGGCACACCTCACAAAAATTTCTGTCGTCGCAACAGACCGTGTTTGCGCATATATGCGCCAGTATCGTACAGGCAGTTTCTTAATTATGGTAAATTGCCGTCACGTGAGATAAAATCCCACGCAACCAACTTCACAACCGTTATTAGTATATAAAAAATCCTTCGCATTTGTAAATGCGAAGGATTATAAAAATAAAAAAAGAATTAGAAACTTACCTCACGAGGACCGCAGCCAGAGAACCGATAGTCACGATTGCTCCCGCTGATGAAGAAACGACCATCGTCATTGCGGCGCATGAGCATCGCATCACCATCCGCATCGAGCGCATGAAAGCGAGTAACACCTTTTACATCATACATGTTACCGGTTTCAACTCTGAAGCGTAGCGCCGCAATGATTCCTTCTTTTGGAGTCATATATTTTTTGCCATCACCAGAAAAATCGTCGTAACTTTTGTTCAAGTGTTCAGCATCAGGTTCTTGACCTCCGCGGTGGAGCACACAATAATCACCCACTGGACGACTTTGTTGTGTCTTAATAGCTTTTGAAATACTTTTGTAAGCTTTGTACACATTGTCTTTACCAAAAAGCTTTTCATAAATTGCAAAAAGCTCATCTTCAGTAATAGCCGCAGGGACAAATTCAAAATGTTGCATGTCTGCGATTTCTGTCACCGGAATAACTGTGTTAGTCCAGTCAATTTCAGTGCGAAAACCAAGGGTCTCGCGGGTAAATTTTGCCACCTTTTCTTTCTCGCGTTTCCACGGATCAGATTTGATGTTCAAAATTCGTTCGGTGATTTCAGAAACGAATTGTTTGAATTCCGAACTTTCGTCCTTATCAGCAATTAATTTCTGAATCACATCGTTTGGAACTTTTCCGTCGATGCTTTCAATGATTTTGGATCCTATAGAGAATCCGAACTGCGCAGCTTGGCTCGCAGATTTGAATGTTACTTTTTCGTCTTTCATGACTCAAAGGGTTTTATTGTAAAGAAAATGAGTGTCTGGTTAACACCTCTAGTAGTATTATAGCATATTTATGGCGTATTTGTCAATACAAAAATACCCTTATAAATAAGGGTATTTTTGTATTGTGATATACTTACGTAATGAAACCTACTCCAAAAAACGTTGCTTACATCGATGGAGCAAATCTTCATAACGGCATAAAGTCACTTACTTGGAAATTCGACTATGGGCGTTTTCGTATCTGGCTAAAAGAAAAATATAATGTAACACAAGCGTATCTTTTTCTTGGTATGATGCCAAAATATAAGGATCTCTACACATCACTACAAGAACAAGGGTATACACTCGTTTTTAAAGAGGTTATTTATGATAGTGACGGAAAAGCAAAAGGTAACTGTGACGCAGATATTGTTGTACACGCAATGCAAAATGCTTATGAAAACACCTTTGATAAAGCAATTCTCGTTTCAAGCGACGGAGATTATGCTCCCCTTGTGAAGTTTTTAATGGGGAAAAATAAAATTGAAACAGTTCTTTCACCGTATGATACAAAACGTTGTTCTGTGTTACTAAAACGAACTTCGGTAAAAATCGCTTATATTGCAGACCAAAAAAATATCTTGAAAAAATAAAAAAGCCCCCGGCGCAGACGAGCTGTGCAGGGGTCTCTTTCGTAGGAATACCTTATATATAGCAAATATGCTATAAAAAGTCAACAAGGGGACGCATCCCCTCCTAGTCGAAGTAGTTTCTCAATCGAGAAATTTTCTCATTATTCCGTAACTTCTCATGCACCTTTGCTTCAATCTGGCGGATACGTTCGCGCGTAACGCCAAATTCGGTACCCACTTCTTCAAGCGTGTGCTGTACCCCATCGGTCAATCCATAGCGAAGTTCCAAAATTTTTCGTTCTTTTGGCGAGAGTTCGGAAAGCACTTCTTTGATCTGATCTTGCAATATGCGGCGTGAAGATTCTTGGTCAGGGCGCAAAATCTTATCATCAGCAATAAACTCTCCGCGAGTAGACTTATCTTCATCATCACCGATTGGCTGTTCGAGGGATACGGTCTCTTGGTTGATGCTTTCAATGATGTGTACCTTCTCCACTTCAATGCCCATTTCCGTTGCGATTTCTTCTGCAAGGGGTTCACGACCCAAATCTTGTGAAAGTCGGCGCATGACTTGTTTGTATTTTGAAATTGTTTCCACCATGTGCACCGGAATACGAATCGTGCGAGATTGATCAGCAAGTGCACGAGTGATTGATTGGCGAATCCACCACGTCGCATAGGTTGAGAATTTAAATCCTTTCGTCCAGTCGAACTTTTCTACGGCTTTGAACAAGCCCAAATTTCCTTCTTGAATAAGATCAAGGAGCGTCAAATCAGACGAGCGACCAACATATTTTTTGGCAATAGAGACCACCAGACGAAGGTTTGCACGAGCGAGCAAATTTTTTGCTTCCATATCGCCTGCTTGAATACGTTTTGCTAAATCTTTTTCTTCTTGCGCGTGAATGAGTGGAAATTGCCCAATCTCTTTCAAATAAATCTGAATGGAATCATAACTTGCAGCATCTTTGGCACCATATTTTCCAAACGCCTTAGTATCGTCTTTTGCAGGTACATCAATATCGAGCAAGTTGCCACCTTCAAGTACATCAACCCCTGCGGTCTGGAATTTATCATAGAGCTGATCCAAGAAAAGCACATTACTTTCAATGTCAGGAAACATGCGCAAAATTTCATCATACGTGATGAAGCCACGTCGCTTTCCTTTTTCTACTAAATCATTAGCTAGTTTATCCCAAAGCACTGCGCGTTTTTCAGAAACCGTAGCACGCTTTTTGTCACCACCTGTTTTGACTGCTTTTTTAGGAGCTGATTTTTTTACCACCTTTTTAACCACTTTCTTTTTCACCACTTTTTTCGCAGGTTTTTTAACCACCTTTTTCTTGGCAACTTTTTTCGCAGGTTTTTTTACAATCTTCTTTTTTGCTTTTGGCTTTGATTTTTTTGATGGCATATATTAAAAACGGTTACTTTTAATGGTCTCTAGTTGCTTTGAAATAGTGGCTATGGTTTGTAAGTGGTTGGCGACTCCGGTGTCATCTTTATTCGCTTCTGCTTTTCGGAGTTCCCGCATGGCGTCTTCTAATTGTTTGCTCAATAATTTTGATTCGAAGAGTGAGAGTAATTCTGTTAATTCTTTTTTATGCTCTCCACTTTCTCCAAACGTCGCTTCTGCAATAAATAACATTCGTTCGCGGATACTTTGCTCGAGTGCGTCGGTGACAGTGTTTGGATCTTTGCCGGTGATGCGTTCATACTCACGGCAACTATACTCATACTCTTCTTTTCCTTGGTAGACTGTTTTTCCTAATAAGAAATACGAGAGTAATCTCTCTTCGGTCAAATCGGTAACCGGCGGAGATTCTCCGGAAGATTTTGTAATGGGTTCAATTTTTGGTGGGACGCTTGCGATTGGGA
>CALRCO010000021.1 GCA_943354645.1 Candidatus Nomurabacteria bacterium
ATAATAATGCACCTATGATATCAAAAATCAAACCTATTGTATTAACGATTGAGTGATTCATATCTATTCTAAACTTTTATTGAGTTGTGCAATGAATAGTTCCTCCAAGGGTGTAGCAATCAGTTGAATACGTTGTTGGCGGAGTTGAAATAAAATTTTCACAAAATTCATAATATTTATCTCTAATTGAGGGTTCTTGTACTGCTAAATCTGCTAATTGCTCATTTAAACTTCTAGATTCAGCTGATGCTGGTGTCGTGTTATTTTTAAGGTTTTGTTTATTCTTTATTTGTTGTTGTATATTGTCATAAGCTTCTTTTGCGCTTATACATTCAGGACTATTTTTCATTGCTTGTTCTGCAGCAACCCTATCAGCTTCTTGTTTATTAATGGAATCTAGATATTGTTGTAATGCGATATTATTTTGATTTGTTGTAGGAGTATTAGTTGTAGGAGTTTCAGGAACAACTTTTTTGATTACAGGCGGAGTAATTGGAGCAACGGTAGTTATTTGTTGTTTTTTTAACTCATCAATCTGCTCTTGTAATTTTTGAACCTCTTCTGTTTGGACTGTCTCCTTCTTATGAAACAAATTCCCCCAATGCCAGGATAACGGATTCCACCAAGAAGCAAGCACAATCGAAGGCGTAATGATTATAAGTAGCGCTGCTACAAGAAAGTATTTCTTCATAAGCTCAATCTACCACTTTCCTGATTATTTACAACACAGTAGCCTGGGCCCCGACTTGCGTCGGGGTGACACAAAAAAGGTATGACAGTAAAGAAAGGAAATGATATAGTCGGGGTATTAGCACTAACGCTCGTCTTCGGACAGATAGCAGTGAACATCTTTCACTCCTGTAGTCTGAAGACAAGCATCATAAATTTGTCATGCAAGAAAAAAAATATGAGCTCGAGATTGGTGGAAAGAAAATGGTCGCAACATTTTCTGATTTAGCAGATCAAGCAAATGGTTCGGTAATGTTGTCGTGTGAAGACACTATCGTTTTAGCAACGGCAGTCATTTCAAAAGGAGCAGAAAAGAATATGGGATTTTTTAATCTCACGGTAGATTATTTAGAAAAATTCTACGCTGCCGGATTAATTCTTGGTGGCCAATACAACAAGCGCGAAGGACGACCGTCTGATGAAGCAGTGCTTTCATCACGCATCATTGATCGAACAATTCGTCCACTATTTGAAAAACATATTAAGAACGCGGTGCAAGTTATTGTCACCGTCCTTTCTGTAGGACAAGCGGATCCTGGTGTACTCGCAATTAATGCGGCATCACTCGCGCTCGGTGTCTCCGATATTCCATGGGCAGGACCAGTCGGTGCAGTGCATATTGGTAAATTAAAAACCAGTGCAGATATTAAATATGATGACTACACCCCGCACAACGGCGAACCGGTATATGATTTGGATCTCACCGTTTGCGGAAAAAATAAAGAAGTCATGATGATCGAAGCAATGACGTTTGAAATAGATGAAGCAATCGTCAGTGGCGCGCTCGATATGGCAGTGGATCATATTTCACAAATTGAAAACTGGCAGCAAAAAATAATTTCAGAAATCGGCAAAAAGAAATTGGAATTTCCAAAGCCAATTGTGTCAGAAGAAGTGAAACAAAAATTTTCATCAACAATTGGTGCAAAATTAATGTCCGGCATTTTTTCAAAAGAAAGTAAAGAAAATATTGTACTGTTTGAAATCGAATGGAAAGAAATTGTTGCAGAAATGTATCCACCATCAACTGATTACAAAACAAATAAATTAAACGAAGGACTCCGAAGTGTTGCTGAAGATTATTATCATCACGAAGTTGATCGCGTTGTTCACGAAGGAGCAACGAAAGAAAACAAGAGACCAGACGGTCGTGCACTCGACGAAGTACGAGGGTTATACGCAAAGGCAGGCGGCATATCACCTACGTTGCACGGTTCTGGAATCTTTTATCGTGGCGAGACGCACGTACTTTCTGCACTCACCCTTGGCGGACCAAAAGACGCAATCATGTTGGACGGCATGGAAGTTCGAGGTGAGAAGCGTTTCATGCACCATTATAATTTCCCTCCGTATTCAGCTGGCGAGACCGGACGCGTTGGTGGGATGAACCGTCGCGAGATGGGTCATGGCATGTTGGCAGAAAAAGCACTCGTGCCTGTTATGCCAAACAAGATGGATTTCCCATACACGATTCGCGTCGTGTCTGAATCAATGGCATCAAATGGTTCCACATCACAAGCATCTATTTGTGCATCTACTGTTGCACTCATGGACGGCGGTGTGCCGATCAAAGCGCCAGTTGCCGGCATTGCGATGGGTGTGATGATCGATGAAACAAATCCATCTGTCTACAAAATTATTACGGACATCCAAGGACCGGAAGATCATCACGGTGATATGGATTTTAAAATCGCGGGTACACGCACCGGCATCACTGCACTCCAACTTGATATTAAAGTTGGCGGCATCCCGGTGATTATTTTGAAAGAATCTTTGACCGCTGCAAAAGTTGCACGACTTAAAATTCTTGATTGCATCGAAGCTGAAATTACGAAACCTCGCGCAGATATTGCAGCGACGGCGCCGAAAATTGTGGTGATGAAAATTCGTCCCGACCAAATAGGTCTCGTGATTGGTGGTGGTGGTAAAACGATCAACGCAATCAGAGATAAGACAGGTGCAGAAATTACAATCGAAGATGATGGCACGGTCTATGTCACGGGTAAAAACGGCGCAGCAGAAGCAGCAAAAGAAATTGTGTTCCAGATGACACGAGAGATACTGGTGGGTGAAATGTATCAAGCAACCGTTGCAAAAATTTTGGAAATCGGCGCTGTGGTAAAAATTTCTGAATTCGCCGACGGCCTCGTGCACATTTCTGAAATCGCACCGTTCCGCGTGAATCGCGTGACCGATGTATTAAAAGAGGGAATGATCGTGCCAGTAAAAGTAATCGCGGTTGATAAAGAAAAAGATAGAATCAGTTTGTCGATCAAAGCAGCGAACCCTGATTTTATCAAAAATCCGTATCCGCCAACTGCGCCATTGCCACCAAAACCAACTGCGTAAAAAATATAAAAAGCTGAACAAATTTGTTCAGCTTTTTATATTCTCTGCTACAATAAATATATGCCACCGGAGGATAAAAAAGAAATCAAACAAACAGCAGAAGAGGTGCAAAAAATAATTGCTGAACGCATGAATGCGGAGCAAGCAAGTATTTCATCTGAAACCTCTGCTGTAGAAGCAGGAGCCGGACATCTCGAAACAGTGCGTACGTATTCTTCTGATATGGCAGATGCACTCAAAAAAGAACAAGCGTCGGTGGTGAGTATTGCCGCACGAGAACAAGCAGCACAAGACGAAGCGAAAGAAAAAAAACGAGAACAAATCAAAGAGAATAAAAAACAAGGCATTCCTGAAGAACCTCCCGTGCTCGCAGAGCGAGTCGCACTCACGACACGTCATAAATTTATTATCGCCGGCATCGCACTTGTCGTCGTCTCAATTGGCGCAAGTATTTTTACGTATTTCAATTCAAGAAATACCGCAGTACCACCAACGGGAAATACACTTGTGAATGCGCCGATAAAAAGTAATTTACATATACCCCTTGTGAGCGTCAATGAATCTCGTGAATACGACGCAACAGGAAAAACAGGGACGCACATGTTGGATGCAATCGATGCACTTAAAGCAGAGACGCATCCTGCGGGGACACTTATTGAACTCATACCATTTCGCACAACAGAAGATGGTAAAAAAATTATTCCAGCAACAAGTCTTTTGCGAGAACTCGGCCTCTATGTTCCTGAACCACTTGCACAAGTACTCATTCCAGATATTCTTGTTGGTGTTTTTTATGGCGAAATGAAATCAACACCCGTTATCATTATTCGTGGTGCAAGCAGAGAACGATTGTTCCCAGGACTTCTTGCGTGGGAGCAAACACTTGCAACACAGGCAACTCTCTTTTTTAAGACACTGAGCAAGGAACCGGTATTTACTGACGCATTGATTACAAATAGAGACACGCGAACACAACAAGGAGATGGTGGGCTTATATACACCTTTTTAGATGAACAGACGGTGGTACTAGCCCCTGATACAGCCACAATCTCGGCAATTATCGGCAGAGAGATGCGAATCGACAAAAATTAGTAGCTGGGGACTGGTAGCAAGTAGCAAGGGTTTCGAACAACATAAGACTAGCCTGGGCCCCGGCCTCCGCCGGGGTGACACAAAACGTGTTTGCAATAAAAGCCGACGATTCGGCTTTTATTCGTTTTGTGTAGGCGGAAGACGCCTCGTCTCCCTTGTGAGGGTCGGTTATGGTTCGCCTCGAACCATCGCGAGCAGGGGTCGCGACCGAACCTAAGCTGTGGCGAGGTGAGAGTTGTGACACAAAAAAACAAAACCACCTTTTTGTGGCTTAATTTATTAAATTATGGTATTCTCGGGTCATGAGTAATAAGCTAGACGCAAAAAAAATCGAACACTTTAAAGAAATGCTTGAAGCAGAGAAAGCTATGCTTGCTGTTGAACTTCCTAAAATTGCACTTTGGAACGCTGAGATAAATGAATGGGAAGCGCAACCAGCTGAAGCAGTAACAGAATCAGATGAAAATGATCTTGCTGATCGTTCTGAAGAATATGAAGAACGCACCGGCAAAGTTCGTTCTCTTGGTAAAAAGTTTACCGATATCACTGTTGCACTTGAGAAAATAGAAAACGACACCTACGGTGTTTGTGAACTATCTGGCGAAGCAATCGAAGTAGAACGACTTGAAGCAAATCCTGCAGCGCGCACATGTATGGCGCATATGAACAGCAAGTAAGTAGAAAGTAGGTAGTAGTAAGTAGAAAAACAAAACACTGCGTATGCAGTGTTTTGTTTTTTAAAATTGGTATACCCCCACACCAACTTTTAAAAAAGTCTGGTGTGGGGGTATACTTCTTGTAGTCTTTGTGCCTCCTACTATCTACTTACTACTATCTACTAACTTGCTTATGTCATTTTCTAAAGTGTACAGTGCACAACCAGAATTGTTACATGGCGCGCTCATCAATATTGAAACAGATCTTTCTCGAGGATTACATTCTTTTTCCATTGTCGGATTACCAGATAGAGCAGTAGAAGAAGCAAAAGATCGTGTATCAAGCGCGATAAAAAATTCTGGATTTGATTCGCCAAAAAGTAAAAACGAAAAAGTAGTCATTTCTCTTTCCCCTGCAGATATCAAAAAAGAAGGTGCGATATTTGATGTTGGTATGGCGCTTGGTTATCTACTCGCATCAGAACTTGCACAATTTGATACCGAAGGAAAAGCATTTGTCGGAGAGCTCGGTCTTGATGGATCGGTGCGCGCAATAAAAGGCACATTACCGATTGCAAAAACCGCACAAGAACACGGTATCAAAGAATTATATGTGCCAAAAGATAACGTTGCTGAAGCACTTCTTGTCGACGGTATTGCTATTTATGGTATCGATAGTTTTGGAGAATTGCTCGACCATTTAGAAGGACGAAAGAAACTTGAATCAGCTGTTGAGATCGAGCGCGCACCGCAAGAGAAAAAATTCGATGCCGATTTTAAAGAAATAAAAGGGCAAGATGCAGCAAAACGAGCACTCCTTATTGCCGCTGCTGGTGGACATAATATTGCACTCTATGGCCCACCTGGTACCGGCAAGACCATGCTCGCACGTGCAGTGCCAAGTATTCTCCCAGAGCTTTCAAAACAAGAAATATTGGAAGTGACGAGTATTCACTCTGTCGCAGGGACACTTCGCGGCGGTACAATTCGCGTCGCACCATTTCGTTCTCCTCATCACACCGCATCGTATGTCTCTATTGTTGGTGGTGGTACGACACCAAAACCAGGCGAAGCAACACTCGCGCATCACGGCGTATTATTCTTGGATGAATTTCCTGAATTCGACAAACGTGTCTTGGAATCACTTCGTCAACCACTCGAAGATGGCAGTATTGTGGTGACACGCGCGAAAGGTACCGCAGTGTATCCATCGAAATTTATGTTAATCGCAGCACTCAATCCATGTCCGTGTGGTTATCGTGGCAGTGGCATAAAATCCTGCACCTGTTCTGCGAGTGACATCGCACGCTACGAACGAAAACTTTCTGGACCAATTGTGGACCGTATTGATCTGTGGATACATGTGCCGTCCGTATCATACGAAACATTGTCAGAGAAAAAAGAGGGGACATCGAGCGCGGTGATTGGAGAACAGGTGAAGAAAGCCGTGCAAGCGGAGCTTGCACGGCAAGGTAAACGAAATGCGAATCTGCATGCAAAAGAATTAGAAACGCATGTACATATCACGCCGTCTGCACTAACACTGCTAAACGAAAGCGCAAAAACACTACTTCTCTCTGGTCGCGCGTATCATCGCGTTATGAAAGTTGCACGGACCATTGCGGATTTGGAAGAATCTCAAGAAGTAAAAGAACAGCACATATTGGAAGCGCTCCAGTACCGACCGAAGAAATAATACTTGAGTTCAGAAAAAAAATTAGCCTGGGCCCCGGCCTCCGCCGGGGTGACACAAAACGTGTTTGCAATAAAAGCCGACGATTCGGCTTTTATTCGTTTTGTGTGAGCGGAGCGTTATATTTCGTTTCGAAATATCGCGAGCAGGGGTCGCGACCGAGCCGAGCGACGGCGAGGTGAGAGTTGTGACACAAAAAAACAGTTGTCACATTTTTACTATTCACTCGTTATATATACAGAACGGCTTATAACCCTCCGTTTCTATATATAACGTATGAAAAAATTTACTCTTGGTACTATTGCGCTCGTTGCCCTCGCATTTGTTGTTGCTACCCCAACAGGGAAAGCTAGCGCAGCAACTGATGTTGCGTGTGTTCAAACTGCAGTCGGCGTTCGCGAATCTGCAATTATGAGCGCCGTAACAACAGCTCAATCTGTACACACGCAAGCGCTTAACACTCGTGCATCAGCACTCCAATCTGCGTGGGGAATTACTGATAAAACAGCCCGCAAGGAAGCAGTAAAAAGTGCGTGGAGTACTTACAAGGCGACTATGGAAACTAATCATCAAACACGAAAAAGTGCCCACCAAACTATTAAAGAAACATTCAAACAAAGTAAACAAGCGTGCCATTAAGATAAAATAAAAATGCAGGATTTGGCTTTGCCAAATCCTGCATTTTTATTTTATCTTGTCTTACTATTTTGTATTTACTAATTTCCTATTTACACAATGTATTCTTCGCACCATGCACTTCAACGTGAAGATGCGGTCCTGTAGATTTTCCTGTTGAACCAACTTTTCCAATTACCTCACCTTTATCAACGTGTGCACCGACCTGCGTGAGCACTTTGGACATGTGCGCATAGAGTGTCTGTGTACCGTTCGAATGATTAACAACGACGTAACTTCCAAAACCACCACCCCATCCACCAGAACGAGCGATGATGACGGTTCCCTCTGCGGCTGCTTTAATTGGTGTCCCTGTTGCGGCGCCGATATCAATACCATTGTGCGCATGAAGATCTTGCGTACATCGTGCACCAGCAATAGGACTTGCAAAATATGACCCGAGGTTAGGACCACTAGTTCCATAGGTTCGTTCTTTAGATTTTGTCTTTGATTTTGAAACTGTCTTGCTAGTACTTGTCTTTGCTATAGTTGAAATAGGGGTGCCCATTTCACCATCAGGAATAATAAGCTCCATACCGACAGCAAGTGCTCCTGTTGCACTTACGTCATCATTTAATTGAATAATTTCATCAACGTCGCCACCAAATTTCTTTGCAATACTTGCAACTGTTTCACCTTTTACTACTTTATGTTTAATACCGGAAATAGGGAGAATGACAAGGGTCTGCCCAATACCAACAGTCCCGTCTTTTTTCAAATCATTTGCCCAGCGAATAGTATTTACTGATACACCAAACATCTCCGCAATCGTACCAATAGTATCTCCAGAACGTACCACATATATAGTGATTTGGTCACTACTATCATCATATTCAGCAGTTGCAGCTTGTCCGCCAATAGGACCTGTGCCAGCAACAAGAGCAAAGTTATCTATAGTGATATCTGGTTCATAGGCAATGTGCACAGGGGAGCCATCCAAAAGAGCCACCGTTTGTGAATTGTCTGTTGAAATTTCATCACCAAAGGCTTCGTTGGGACTAAAACTATTGAAAAAAGAAGCTTGCACAAAATTAACCGGTAGGAAATTTACCAAAAAAGAAACCAAGAGGAGGGAAGCCTGAATTGCTTTCGGCTTATAAAATAAGGATATTTTAGCTTTTCCATCGTTTTGATCAGACGAGTTTTGGGAAAAAGGCTTTGTATGTAAAGGTAAAATAGACAAATGGGGGTGATTTTTGAAGAAAAATGAAGCCTACTATCATATAAAAGCCTTATTTTTCAACGCAAATCGTTACAATCATACAGAAAACGGACCAAGCAGAGACGGAAAGACGAGCTTGGCGGGATGAATCCCACGGCTCGTTATCTAAAGGGTAGCAAATAGGCAGGGTCGGTCAACCAAGTTTTCCACCTTACGATATTTCTCGACAGTTCGTCAAATAAGATGGTGATGTGTTATTTTTTTATAAAAAACAACTATTAGTTCCACTGAATCTGTGTTTTGGCTACATTTGTTTTGCTTTTCTAGAATGAGGGAGGTACAATAGGTGAACTATTATGTCATTCGAACAAACACCTACTTTAGAAAAAAAATCAGACGGCTTTGAAATGGTTTCTACTGCGGTTGAGAAATATGAAAACCAAAATAAAGCACTTCTTGAGAGAATGTCTTCTCGTTCAAAATCAAGAAAACTCATTGAACGAATGTTAAAAAAGACAGCGCCGTTTGTAATCGCGGGAGCATCACTATTACCAACAAAAGAAGCGGACGCCCAAATAGCCCCACAAATAAAGGATAATATGCGCACTGAAAGCCCTGTAGACGCATTTAATGATCCTTACCCAATCCAAGAAGCGACACCTCTTTTTGAAACCACCACCCAAGAAGCAGAACCTATTCCAACCACACAAGAAATCCACAAGACAGTGGCAGAACAAAAAGATCTATTTATTCAAGAAGCAAAAGATGCAAATTTCTGGGATCAAATAAAAAATGCGCCACTTGAACACTTTTTGAAACTTCCAGAAAGCACTGACGTTCGTATTACTGCTTTTAGTAATCGAGTAAAAGAAGTTATCGACCATGCAAAAGTACTTGGCTATACCGCAACACCAAATACAACAGTGGAACAAGGTCTTGAAAATGCTTTTTATATGGGTTTTGCGCATCCACAGGAATAAACCAACCTCTCGTGCTACGCTCTAGTAATGGACCCCAAATTACGCAGTATTATCGTAGATAGCTACAACCTAGGAAGCTTGCCGGAAGACGAGCAAACTGACCTTATTGGTAAGATAAACGACCTTTTATTCCAAAGTGTCGTCATTCGTGCTATGCCACTTTTAGACAAAAAAGGGCTTGCGGAGATGGAAAAAATGCTCGATGCTGATGCACCCACAGAAGACCTTTTCGGATACTTACAACGTAATGTACCGACCTTCACCGACATCCTCCATGAAGAAGGCGAGAGTTTCAGAAATGAAGCGTTTGAGATCATGAATAAAATAGTAGGGGAATAGAAAGTTCATCAATTTTTTATAAAGAAGAACCTAAGTAATGTGCGATTGCCGTAGGCAATCGCACATTACTTTATGAACTTTCAACTTTATAACTTGTGTGTGGTAAACTAACGCAACATGCAATTTCTCATCGGACTCAACAACGCACAACAAGAAGCAGTTCTCGC
>CALRCO010000022.1 GCA_943354645.1 Candidatus Nomurabacteria bacterium
TATTTTTATAAGCAATCTCTTCTTTTTGTACATACGCGATCTGCTCCTGTCCAAACAATTCCCGCATAAGCGTTGCTGGTGCTTCTTTTTTTACAGATTGCACATGTATTTCGAACGCTATTTGAAAATACTCAATCGCCTCAAATAAAATAGTGGTGTTTTCAGAAGAAATTATATTGAGCATTGTTGCCATATCGAGTAATGATCTAATTGTTGCAACATGCGCACTGACAACAGTTGAAGGTATTTGTCCTATAGATGCATTTGATGTGTCCTTTACAAGAACAACGGCGTGGTACCGTATCATGTCCTTTAGATGTTCAGTGTCCTTTAGATGTTCAGTGACCATGTATAAAGCACTGGAAATTCTAGTTATTTTGTTAAGGACATCACTATAATCAGGACTTTGATGACTGTCCTTTATGGATACATGTGTTTCTTTTTTATCCTTTATGTTTTGCATGTCTTTTAGAGTTTTTTGTATGTCCATTATAGGACTACTAGATAATACTCGCAATTTACACAAGGGACAAAGCTGTGTTGTATTTTATCCATATAATGTAATGCTTTTTCGTAATATGCATGCTAAAATAAACACATTAACTACTACAAAAATCATGGGAAAAAAACCTAAAGCTGAACGCACAAAAAGAAGAGCTTCGCGAGATGAATATGAAGACGAAGATGAGTCCATTGGCATGCATATCAGACAAGAGACTCGCTATGGCATCTATGCGATCATTACCTTTGTTGTAGCTGTGTTTTTTATCCTTGCTGCATTTGCAAGTGCCGGCCCTGCAGGCACCGCACTGTATACATTTCTAAAAAAACTAGTTGGTATTGGCTATATATTAGTCCCTGCAATTTTAGTTCTTCTTGGTGTTACCTTTTTACGTACTAAGCGCCCCGATATTGGCATTATGCACGCTGTTGCTTGCATTATATTACTTGTTGGATCTCTCGGTATTATTGATATTATTTCTGGCACCCATCATGCGGGTGGCTATATCGGATTCTGGGGCGCCTTCCCTTTTCTTGCCCTTTTTGGCACTACGGTGTCTATTCTTTTCTTGGCTGCACTTTTTGTTATTTCTCTTATCTTTATATTTGATGAACGACCAAACTTGGGTATTTTCCGTTCTCTTTTTGGATTATTTAAAAAAGAAAAATTACTTATAGATGAAGTGGAGCCAAAAATAGAAGGTGGGTACACTGAGGCGCAAGTTACACAAACAGAGCCGATAAAAGAAGAAAAAACTACTGAAAAAAATTCTGCAAAACAACAGTATGACGAAGAAGAGGACATTATCCCAAAGACGAAAACCTACACCCATCGTTTTGGTGAATACACACCACCACCTATCGATCTTTTGGAACGCGATAAAGGTAAACCAAATGTTGGCGACATAAAAGCAAACACCAATATCATCAAACGCACCCTTCAAAACTTTGGCATTGAAGTTGAAATGGATGAAGTCACCGTCGGCCCTACCGTCACTCGCTACGCACTCAAACCCGCTGAAGGCGTAAAACTTTCAAAAATTGTCGCCCTCAAAAACGACCTCGGCTTGGCACTCGCCGCTCACCCACTCCGCATCGAAGCACCTATTCCTGGTAAGTCACTTGTCGGTATCGAAATTCCTAACCGAGTCAAATCTATCGTTGGCCTTGCAACATTGCTCGAAGATCCAAATTTCAGATCTACAGGTAAACCACTCATGGTTGCGCTCGGTCGTAATATCGCAGGTCGTGGCACCTTCGCAAGTATTGCAAAAATGCCACACGGATTGATTGCTGGTGCGACAGGCTCCGGAAAATCGGTTGCTATCCACGCCGTTGTCACCTCCCTTTTATACACCTATGGCCCTGAGGAATTAAAATTCCTTATGATCGATCCAAAGCGCGTCGAACTTACGCTTTATAATAAAATTCCTCACCTCTTGACCCCGGTCATCACTGATGCGAAGAAAGCAATCTTGGCACTCAAGTGGGCCGCAAAAGAAATGGAGAAGCGTTACAATATTTTAGAAGGCGAACATGTACGTGATATTGCGTCGTATCATGAAAAAGTAATAGGTAAAACAAAACCTGCAAAAGATGAAGTTTCCGCAAAAGAACCGATGCCATACATCGTGGTCATCATCGATGAGCTTGCAGATATCATGCAAGCATTCCCTCGCGAACTCGAGTCTGCTATCGTCCGCCTTGCTCAAATGTCTCGCGCTGTTGGTATTCACCTTATTCTTTCCACACAGCGTCCATCCGTAAACGTCGTCACTGGTCTCATTAAAGCAAACATTCCTACACGTATTGCACTCCAAGTTGCATCACAAATCGACTCGCGCACTATTTTGGATCAACCTGGTGCAGAATCGCTGCTCGGCGCCGGTGATATGCTCTATCTCTCTGGCGAAATGTCACAGCCTGAACGTTTGCAAAGTGCATTTATTTCTGAAGATGAAGTAAAGAAAGTGGTAAAATATTTGGCAGATGCGTACAAAAACGAAGTAACAGAAGACATCGCACTCACCACAGGAAATCTTGCTCCAGAAAATAGTATTTTTTCTGCAACACTCGATGGTAGTGATAGCGACGACGATGATCTTTATGAAGAAGCTCGCCAAATCGTTATTGAAACAGGAAAAGCATCGACCTCATTTCTCCAACGCAAACTGGGAATTGGCTACGCGCGCGCTGCACGATTAATTGATATACTAGAAGAACGTGGCGTTGTCGGTCCAGGAAACGGCGCAAAACCACGTGATGTCCTTGAAAAAAGCGCAACAACTGAACATCAAGAATATGTATAACCATCTCACTGCAAAACACATTCGCATTTTTTGTATCACCCTTTTTGTGCTGGGCATTGTCGGGTTTGCGGGATATCGAAGTTTTGGTCTTCTAAAAGGAGCTGAAGTAACTATTGCTGATATCACCGATGGCAGTACAAGCGATGGTGTCGTCACTGTTTTGGGAAATACAAAACACGCGTCGAGCATCAACATCAACGGCAGACAAATTATTCTCGATGAAACAGGTGCATTCACCGATACTCTTCTCCTCCCTCCAGGCGCAAGTACGATTACCATTTCTGCAAAAGACACCCTCGCTCGCACGAACGATACCCTCTTCCATCTCTACCGACGTCCTGATGCATTCGGCATGAAAACATTACCGCGCGCATCCAGTGACACCATTACCAATTATCAATAATTTTAAATACAATTCCCTATGGCAAAATTCGGAGCAAAAAAAGAAAAACCGCAGAAAGAAATGGGTGCAGAAATATCTGACACCATTAAAGCTATCCAAACAAAATTCGGTGAAGGTGCGATTATGAAATTGGGCGAAACACCAAAAGTAGACATCGGCAGTATTTCAACGGGTTCACTTGGTCTAGATATGGCGCTCGGCATCGGCGGTGTCCCCCGTGGCCGTATCTTAGAAATTTTTGGTCCAGAATCTTCTGGTAAAACAACACTCGCATTGCATATCGTTGCAGAAGCACAAAAAACTGGCGGCATCTGTGCGTACATTGACGCAGAACACGCAATGGATCCTGTCTACGCAAAAAATCTCGGCGTCAATATCAACGAGCTTTTGATTTCCCAGCCTGATACTGGCGAACAAGGTCTTGAAATTACCGAATCGCTCGTCCGCTCCGGCAAAATAGATGTCATTGTCATCGACTCTGTTGCCGCACTCACGCCAAAAGACGAAATCGAGGGTGATATGGGCGCACAGCATGTGGGTAAACAAGCTCGTCTTATGTCTCAAGCACTTCGCAAATTGACGGCGATTGTCGCAAAATCAAAAACCTGCGTTATTTTCATCAACCAGATCCGTATGCAGATCGGCATTATGTTCGGCAATCCGGAGACTACCCCAGGCGGAAAGGCCCTCAAATTTTATACATCCGTTCGTCTTGATATTCGCCGTATCGCGCAAATCAAAAAAGGCGAAGATGTTGTCGGCGGTCGCACGCGTGTGAAAGTGGTGAAAAATAAAGTCGCTGCGCCATTTAAACAAACAGAATTCGATATTATTTATGGCGAAGGTATTTCGCATGAAGGCGAACTCTTAGCGCTTGGTGAAAAGCTCGGTATCGTCGATAAAAATGGCGCATCGTATTCATATAAAGATAAAGAAGGTACTAAGGTTCCTATGGGTCGCGGCTATGATGCAACGCGCACCTGGCTCAAGGAAAACAGCAAGGTTGCTAAGGAATTAGAAAAACAAATCCGCAATCGCTTTGGCGAAATCCAACCGGCAACCGGAGGAAGTAGCGAAGAATAGAAAGTAAAGCTTTTAGCTTCTAGTGATTAGCTTTTAGAAAAAAAACCCGCTTCATCCTGAAGCGGGTTTTTGATTTCTAGTATCGAGTCGCAGCGACAACATCTATTGAAATTTGTTGTAATGTATTCTCTTCTTCTTCAATCTCTTTTATTTCCTCTTCTAATTCAGTTCTTTCATCCACTAATGCTTTGCGCTTACCATCAAGATATTTATCTAAATTGTTAACCGAAATATTTTTTGATTTTAAATAAAAAAATAAATTACATACTCCAATTACTCCACAATACAAACAAATAACAACAACCCATGTAAATAATGTACTACTCAGTATGGTGTTAAAAAATAAACAAAGCCCAATTATGACAGCAACCAATCCAAGAACTATCAATAGTCCAATGTGTTTATCTTTCGTATCCTGATAATACATCGCGCGTAAAATCTTAATATTTTCTACTTCAATTTGTTTTGTTTTCATAAGATCAATTTTCCTGAACTCTATACCCTGCTAGTTCTTATGTCAAATAAAAAACCGCCTTATTTTTTAGTAGGCGGTTTGTTTCGTTTAATATATTTTTGTAATTGTTTTGCAAGTTGTTTTCCTTGCGCCTTTTCCCTTTTTGAAACACCATCTTTCATACACTCAAGCTGGTGTTTCAAATAAGTCAGTGATTCATCTTTCACCATTTTTTCATGATCAATTCTTACATCCATAGAAAATGGGAGTCCTTTGGGGAAAAATTTCTTTACCAAAGCAGCATACTCGACGAAATTAAGTTGTTTTTGTACCATGATCGATTATTTTGCTTAACTGTACTTGTTCTACTTACTCATGTCAATCGCTTCCCAAAACAGGCTTCATTCTCAAGTGACCGATGCAAGCATCGAGTTATTTGAGAATAGGAAAGGGGGTCGGGGAATGAAAATGAAACTGCTTTCATTTTCATCCGATTCCGCAAAACGGAAATGACCGTTGCGCAAGCAGGTCATAGGTATAGAGTTTTCCCTGTGGCGGAGAGCAGGCACCAGCCGTTGCGAACCGAGGGGTTCGCAAAGAACGATACCTCGTGTGCTTGCACCAGGGGTCGTTCATTTGGTATAGTTTGCGCATAGCCCTAGTGGCTTTTTGTTTTTACTAAACCCTAACCCCTATACCCTATTTATGTCACTCCTAGAATACAACGAAATTAAAGAAGGAAAAATTATCATATTTAACAACGAGCCCTGTCTTGTGCTTGATGGTCATGTTGCGCGCACCCAGCAACGCAAACCACAAAACCAAGTCAAATTAAAGAGCTTGGTCAGTGGCCGTACCTACAACGAGACATTCCGTACCACCGATCAAGTCGACGAAGCGGATCTCACGAAGCGCGACGTAAAATTCTTGTACACGAACAAAGGTGAATTTTGGTTCGCAGATCCTACCGATCCTGCAAATCGATTCAAGCTCGATGAGAAAATTCTTGGTGAACAAACCGTCCGCTTTTTGAAGCCAAATGAACTCGTCACCGCACTTGTCTGGACAAATGACGATGACGAAGAAAATATTATCTCTGTCAAAGTACCTATTAAAATGGCATTCAAAATCACTGAAGCACCACCTGCAATCAAAGGAAGTACCGCTTCAGGTGGCAACAAACCAGTGACACTGGAAAACGGCGCAACCATCAACGTTCCCCTCTTTTTGGAAGCTGGCGAAACGATTGTGGTCAATACTGATACTGGCGAATATGTAGAACGAGCGCAGAAATAATAGCGTCTCAAAATTTTTTACCTACGGTAAAAAATCTTTGTGACGTGATTTTTGTGTGTCAAAAATCAAAAAACCTCCCGAAAACATCGGGAGGTTTTACTTTTTAAGAATTAAAACTAATTTTTACATCACCATACTCTCGTGCTCTTTTACAAACAAAGTGAGCATCATTCTTTTTTCGAGCATATTCCTTGGGATGAAACACTGATATTTCTCGTGAACGCAATGCTGTTGCCATAATACTTGCAGTATCAATAGATCCACCAGGACCAAGACTTACTGGAATTTTAGCTCCTTTTTCTTCAAAAAATCCAACACACCCTGTCGCAAAATAGACTTTTCTCTTCTCAGCCTTTACCTGAGATTGAATGAGTTCTTCAGAGGTACTCACATCAACATGGAATTGAGCGCTTTGTTTTCGATGATATATTTTAATACAACTTTCAGTTCTTATTTTTTCAATACCATCATTTGGCGTTCTGATATTTTCTAAAATAAACTGTAATACTTTTCTAAAAGTATTACCACAAACCATGTCCCCAACAGCAAGCGCTCTGTCTACACAAATTTGTTCAACATAAGAACCTTTTGCTTCTTTCCGTCGTTGTTGAAGCATCTTAAATTCATGGAATATATTTTCTTGCTCTAGTTCTATATTTTCCATACATTCTTGATAAAGATAATCGGTAGTATCAGCACAACAAGCAATTTTTGCAAATGATTCAAAACTATTACATACCCGGTGATAGCTTCGATCTGCGTCATTATGTTCTACATACATTGCCTTAATGATTGATTCACTTACTTCTGTAGGAGCAGCAAAAACAATAAGTGAAGCTCTTTTTTGTTTAAGATTCTGTGAAATGTGTTTTTCTGAAAAATCAAGTAAGTCATTGTAATATGTTGATTGTGCGTGCACCCCTCTAATAAGAGCTACGCTGATTACGGGTGTTTGATTATTTAATTGTTCCATGTTAATAGGTTTTCTTAACTATACTCATAACGAACATGCAAGTCAAAAGCCCTGCAAACCTTCGGTTTGCAGGGCTTTTGTACCTAGTTATCTGGCGATAAATGGAATCAATCCCATAAATCGAGCACGCTTGATTGCTTGAGAGACGAGGCGTTGATTCTTAGTCGACGTACCTGTCTTTTTTCGAGAAAGGATGCGACCGTTTGGATTCAAGAATTTCTTGAGAATATCCAAATCTTTGTAGTCGACATGCTTTATGTTATTTGAACTGAAATAGTCCTGTTTCATAAATAGTAAAAAATAATAACGGATAAGGGTTAGAATGGAATATCATCGACATTTACATTCTCTTGAGGATACTCGATTGATTCAAGGTCATCTTCTTTTGCATTTTTAGGTGCATCTTTTTTAGAAGACGCACTTTGATCTGCGTTGTACGTACTGGTGCCACCAGTAGGTTTCGGACCGAATTGAAAATTTTCAACAACGATTTCGGTGCGATATTTTTTCTGTCCTTCTTGTTCCCAACTGCGAGTTTGAAGACGTCCTTCGATGTAGAGCGAGCTTCCTTTTTTGCAATACTGCGCAATAAGTTCGGCAGGTTTTGCAAAGGCTACGGCATTGTGATATTCAGTCGCTTCTTGTCGAGTACCATCTGCACCTTTCCAGGTGCGATTGGTTGCAAGACTAAAACTTGTTACTTTGGTACCGTTTGGTAATGCACGCATCTCAGGGTCTCGAGTCAAATTGCCAAGAATAGTCGCTTTGTTTATATACATATAAATACTGTTACGATCTTAATAAAGGGACCTTTATAGGACTAGTATATCACGGAGATATTACTCAGTAACGAGGGCATCAATTTGTTTGTCGATTTCTTCTGGAGTTGCTTCTTCTTTTGCAACAAGAGGAGTGTCTGTGTGTTCTATTTTCTTCTTTACTTCTCGAACGACACGTTTGCCAACTAATGTATTTTCGCGTACTGTTTTGATAAACAAGTGACGGATGATATTTACATTTGTATCAAATGCAACATCAAGTGCGAGTGCAGCGTCTTGAGGAAGATCAAATTTAAACCAACCA
>CALRCO010000023.1 GCA_943354645.1 Candidatus Nomurabacteria bacterium
TTCTTCTTCTAGAAGGTGAGGAAATAGGACGTGTGGTATGATGTCTTCATTATGACAGCAACAGAAACTATACTCGATAATGGCCTCAAATGTATTCATATTGATATGCCCCAGGCACTCACCGCAACCGTGCTTGTATTAGTGGCAACTGGCTCTGAGTACGAAACAAAAGAAAATAATGGCATCTCGCATTTTTTGGAACACATGTGCTTTAAGGGGACAGAAAAACGTCCAACGGTGCAAATTATTTCTCACGAGCTTGATGCGATGGGGTCGCTTTCAAATGCATTTACCGGACAAGAATATACCGGCTACTATGCAAAAGCAGATTCGGCTCGATTTGCAGGGATACTAGATGTTATCGCTGATATTTATCAGCACGCGACACTTCCGGATGTTGAATTACAAAAAGAAAAAGGCGTCATCATCGAAGAAATAAATATGTACGAAGATATGCCGAAGCATTTAGTACAAGAAGTCTTCACTGCGTTGCTCTACGGTGATACTCCTGCAGGACGACGAGTACTTGGTCCAAAAGAAAATATTATGCGATTTACGCGAGAGGATTTTATTACCTACCGAAAAGCGCACTATGTGCCGAACGCAACGACAGTGATTGTTGCAGGAAATATCTCACAAGCAATATCGCTCGATGCGATTAAAAATACCTTTGGCACAAATCCGAAAGGGGAGAAGTCAATAAAAGTACCAGTACTTGATACGCAAACAACACCCGCAATTTTACTGCAGGAAAAAGCAACAGATCAAGCGCACTTTGTGCTTGGGGTGCGTACCATTAATGCGCATGATGCACGAAATTCTGTCGCAAATATAATCGGCGGCATTCTCTCAGGAGGTATGAGCTCACGGTTGTTTCAAAAACTTCGCGAAGAAATGGGAGTGTGTTATTACGTGCAAGCATACAACGATACGTATACCGATCATGGATTTTTCGAAGTAGCAGCGGGAGTTGATACAAAGCGCATGCTCGAAGTGGTTGAAGTGGTTCGCGACGAGCTTGTGCGTCTTAAACATGAATTAGTCGGTGACGAAGAACTTGCAAAAGTAAAAGCATATATAACAGGGAATTTTAAAATGCACTTAGAATCAACGGATGCTGTTGCAGAATTTTATGGCAATCGCGCCGTGCTAGGAAAACCTCTTGAATCTCCAGAGCAAGCAGTAGTAAAAATAAATGCCGTTACCGCGGAAGAAATCCAAGCATTTGCAAAAACCTTTTTTGTCACCGAAACCATGAATTTGGCGGCCATTAGCCGACATACAGACCCTGCACCTTTCGCAAAAATCCTCTCTATGTAATACTCTAGGAATGAAAACTCCTGCAGTCGAAATCAGCCGTAAGACCGTCATCTTCACCATTATTGCCCTATCGGTCGTTGTCCTCCTGTATTATCTCCGAGACCTCATACTCATCATTCTTTCGGGTATTGTGGTCGCTTCTTTTGTTGAGGCTGGAGTAAAAGGAATCCGCAAGATTAATTGGTCGCCACGGTTTCTTTCAAAAAAACAGCGACGTATACCCCGCGCGCTTGCGGTTGGGCTTGTGTATTTTTTTATCGTGCTATTTCTTGGGCTCTTTTTCTACATTTTTATTCCAGCATTCGCGAGAGAGCTCACTGATTTTATAGGACAGATTGCGTCTTCATTGCCCGTCACGGGGGGAGTAGATGCTTCTGCGGTTAGTGGCATACAGAAATTATTACAAGATATTTCGCAGAACGCTTCGCTTGCAGATATTCTTGGACGGGGGCAAGCGGTATTTATTGGACTCGGTGATGGATTTTTACAATTTTTTGGTGCATTTTTCGGCGGGGTGATTAACCTCGTGCTCGTATTTGTCATTTCATTCTTCTTTGCCATTAGAGAAAAAGGTATTCAAGATTTTTTGCGCATTGTTACCCCGCGTCAGCAAGAAGAATATGTGGTTGATTTGTGGGAGCGTGCAGAATATAAAATCGGCTTGTGGTTTCAAGGGCAGTTATTACTTGGTCTTATTGTCGGGGTCATTATGTATGCAGTGCTCGCTATATTAGGAATACAGTATTCACTCTTGATTGCTATTATGGCGGCAATATTTGAATTGATTCCGTTTGGATTTATGATCGCGGTTATTCCTGCGGCGATGTTTTCGTTTTTAGATGGCGGTGTAAAGCTTGCATTTATTACCGCAGTTGTCTTTTTTGTGGTGCAACAAATAGAAACATATGTCTTGCAACCTATTATCGTGAAGCGAACCGTAGGTATCCCGCCGCTTATCCTTATCATTTCTCTCCTTGTCGGCTCACGCCTTGGGGGACTGTGGGGTATCGTGCTTGCTATCCCTCTTGTGGTAATCTTACTTGAGTACATTAGTGACGTTGAGAAGAAAAAATATATTCCTATAGAACAAGCAGCTAATACCCATGAAAAAAATGTCTAAACCCTTTTATATAACAACCCCAGTAGTACAGCAGAGCTGACTACGGGGCAGGAGTCGGTAAACTTTTTTATTTACATTACTATCAACATTATTTCTTATCATGTCTAAACCCTTTTATATAACAACTACGTTACCGTATGTAAATGCAGATCCGCATGTTGGTTTTGCTATGGAATTTATCCGAGCAGATGTGATTGCGCGCTATAAAAAATCTATCGGCTGCGAGGTATTTTTTAATACCGGTACGGATGAACATGGTCAAAAATTATTGACTGCCGCAAAAGAGGAAGGGAAGGAGGTCCAAGACTACGTCGATGGTTATGCAGCAAAATTCCGAGATTTGAAAGAATTACTTGGTATTACCGATGAGGTACATTTTATTCGGACGACCGATACGCATCACATGGAAGCAGCACAAGAATTATGGCAACGCTGTGATACTAATGGCTACATTTATAAGAAAAATTATCAAACAAAATACTGCATTGGCTGTGAGCTTGAAAAAACTGATTCTGAATTAGTTGATGGTCGTTGCCCGATACATCCGAAGATGGATATTGAACTTCGAGATGAGGAAAATTATTTTTTCGCGCTTTCTAAATTGGAAGAAAAATTAAACGCATTGTATGCAGCAAAACCGACCCTGATTATTCCCGATTTCAGATTCAACGAAATGAGAGCATTTCTCGAACGGGGATTGCAAGACTTTTCTATTTCTCGTCCTGCATCAAAAATGTCGTGGGGTGTGCCGGTGCCTACTGATGAATCGCATGTAATGTATGTGTGGTTTGATGCACTGACAAACTATATTTCGACGCTCGGCTGGCCTAACGACACAAAGGGGCTCTATAAAAAGTTCTGGGAAGAAGGAGAAAAAGTGCAGTACTGTGGTAAAGACAATATCCGCCAGCAATCACTTATGTGGCAGGCAATGCTTTTGGCGGCAGAGCTACCAACCACGGACCATGTTGTGATAAACGGATTTATTAATTCTGGCGGACAAAAAATGTCGAAGTCTCTTGGTAATGTGATTAGCCCAAGTGCTCTTATCGAATATTACAAACCATTTGCAGGAGAACTTGCGAGTGATGTGTTGCGCTATTATGTGCTTCGTCACGGTAATTCATTTGAAGATTTTGATATGACTGCAGCAAGTGTGCTTGATGCGTACAATGCGAATCTCGCGAACGGGCTGGGAAATTTAGTGTCGCGTACCCTTAAAATGACAACTGCGAACTCTGTTTTATTAGAAGAGAATGAAATAGCAGAAATTGAAAATGTTGTATTTAGCAGTTCGTTGACTGAATCGTCTTTGTACTATTATTTTAACCAAGGAATTAAAAATTTTGAAATCAATAAAGCTTGTGATGAGGTATGGAGAATGATACAAGAAGTCGATAAGCAAATTCAGGATAAAAAACCTTTCTCATTAATAAAAACAGATCCAGAACAAGCAAAAAAAGATTTGAAGTGGACATTAAGCGAAGTATACAGAATAGCAAAGATGTTGGAACCATTACTCCCTAAAACATCTATTAAGATTAGAGAACAGATAAAAGAAAATAAAATTTTAGAAAAACCATTATTTTATCGGATAGACAAGCAGTCTCCAAAAGACGAGGGGTACATGTGTTTATAACTTTTTTGTTGCTCGTGTAAATCCAGGTACAATAGGAACATATATGGGAGAAGCACATGAATCACTAAAAATAATCGGATCGCTTATCGTTCTCTTTGTGGCAGGGGTGGCGTTCTATATGTTTGGTAATGTGGGGGATAGAGGCTTACAACAAAGCGCACAGGTCTATATGGAGGCTGCAGCACCTGTAGCCCCTGTAGCTCCTGTAGATATAGCTAATGAGTAAGTATAAGTAATAAGAATAAGTATAAGGAAAAGTCGCCCCAGAGGGCGACTTTTTAGCTTGAGGGATAAGGGTTTTAGAGTGCTTGACAAATATATTAGGATATGCTATTATATACAAAGATACGCATCGGCATACGGATTAGCCACGCGGTCAGTACATGTTTTTTGTTCACCAAATAATCTTTTTTTATGAAACGAGTCTGAATCAAATAATCTTATTGGAGAGTGAGAATCTCCGACCCCCAGCAGTGATGCAGGGGGTTTTCTTTTTGTCTCTCACTGCGTATAGTGGGGACATGAATATCCGCTATATCGACATGCACTCCCACTTGAATATTTCACCGCTCTATGAAAAACGAGCGGCTATTGTTGCCACTATGCGAGAAGAAGGCATCGTCACCATCACGGTGGGTACCGATGTAGCTATGTCAAAAAAAGCGATCGAAATTTCGGAGGAATTTCCTGGTGTATCATTTGCAACTGTCGGCCTCCATCCAAATGATAATGCAGATGAAGTATTTGATATGGGTGCGTATGAAAAATTGGCAGCGCACGAGCGCGTTGTTGCGATAGGCGAGTGCGGGCTCGATTATTTTAGAAATCAAGATGCCGATATGAAATCGCGACAAAAAGAATTATTTATACAACATATTCGCCTCGCAGAAAAAACAAATAAACCGCTTATGATCCACGCGCGACCATCGAAGGGAAGTATGGATGCATATGAAGATGTCTGTACGATATTGACCGAATCAAAAACAACGGCGCATGCGCATTTTCATTTTTATGTTGGCACTATCGATATGACCGAAAAATTACTCACCCTTGGCGCAACGTTCTCGTTTGATGGGCCAATCACCTTTTCGAGTGATTATGATGAAGTTATCCAATATTTACCCCTTGATCGGATTATGGCAGAGACCGATGCGCCGTTTGCTGCGCCCTTGTCCCACAGAGGGAAGACGTGCGAACCGTGGATGGTGAAGGAAATAGTGGCGCATATAGCCCGTATAAAGCACCTGGACGAAGAAGAAGTGCGCCTCGCGACGGTGGCGAATGCCAAGCAGATTTTCGGTATATAGCTTTGACATTTTTGGGTGGATGTATTACTTTTAAACTATTCTTTACAACAAAATAAAACCCCCTAATGGAAACACAAGAACACCAAAAACAACGCATTCATGTTCGCAATAAGGCTCATGCGGACGGTGTCTGGTTTACGATGCTTGGCATCTGTAAAATTGGCACTTACTCAACAAACGATGAATTGCACAAAGCTCTCATCGAAAGAGATGTCGTTACTGACGACTATACCGCTGGAATGATTCGACATACACAGGTCGCGGCAACGGAAGAAGAATTATTACTTGTCGAAGCTTCCGGCGTTGATCTCGGTGCGACAAATTCCTCGACAAGTTATAGCTTCGTTGTCATGAAAGCATCCGCTTCAATCTTTGTATTTGAAGAGCAAGAGTACACAGTTGAAGTATGCCCTCCCGAAACTGCGTTGCAGTTATGTTTGCAATCAAACGACATTCAAATATCGTTTGACGCATATGTAACAATGGAACAAATCAATGATCTTCGACAGCGCCCGTCCATTTACCAGGTAGAGTATGATGAAAAATCTAAGAAGGTAACTCTTTCAAGGTCTATGTTCTGGAATGTTGTTGATCTTCTTCCACAAGAAGACAGTGAATATTCTGCGACTAGTCGTTTCATTTTTTGCCTTCGTAAAAAAGCATAAGATCAGAGAAAAAGAACAAATCCCTTCCTTTTTAACGGAAGGGATTTTTTTCTTCCTTACGGAAGAATTCTCGGCTACTCTTGCATCGCTTAAATTGACTTTAGAGGGCTTTTTAGGTAAAGTGGCTCTACCTCGTTCGATGCGTCCCTGATGGCGTATCGCATGTTTAGTAGGCTAAAACAATGCATAAAATGCACTGTTCGCCCAAAGACGAAGGTCCGAAACGAGTAAAATTCACCTTAGGTGATTTTTAAGATTATTAGAAAATTTTATCTATGGAAAAAGAAATAAATTCACGTGTCTACGAAATTAGTTATCTTATTGTGCCGTCTGTATCTGAGGAAGATCTTGGTAAAGAGGTGACTGTCTTGAAAGACGCAATCACTAGTGCTGGCGGTGCGTTCATCGCAGAAGAATTTCCAAAGTTTATGGAACTAGCGTACCAAATGGAACGCACTATCCAAAACAAAAAGCAGAAATTCACGAACGGTTATTTTGGTTGGTTCAAATTTGATTTGCCCCAAGATGCTGCACTCGCACTCGATGTTGCCTTTGATACAAACACGAACATCATTCGTCACTTGTTCATCAAGACGGTTCGCGAAAATACATTGGTTGGCAAACGTGTCGTTCGAGAAGTGAAAAAGAAAATAGAACACACAGATACTCCTCTTGTTGCAAAAGAAGAATCAACACCAGAAGAAATCGACAAACAAATTGATGCCCTTGTCACTGAGTAATATCTTAGTGGTATACTAGCCCTATAAAGGTCCCTTTATTAAGATCGTAACAGTATTTATATGTATATAAACAAAGCGACTATTCTTGGCAATTTGACTCGAGACCCTGAGATGCGCGCGCTCCCGTCCGGTATTAAAGTAACGAGTTTCAGTCTTGCAACCAATCGTACCTGGAAAGGTGCTGATGGTACACGACAAGAAGCGACTGAATACCACAATGCGGTTGCCTTTGCAAAACCCGCCGAACTTATTGCGCAGTATTGCAAAAAAGGAAGTTCTCTCTATATCGAAGGACGCCTTCAAACACGTAGTTGGGAACAAGAAGGACAGAAAAAATATCGCACAGAAATCGTTGTTGAAAATTTCCAATTCGGGCCAAAGCCTACAGGCGGTGGCACAGGAACCTATCACGCAGATCAAGGTGCCTCTCCTAAAAAAGATGGTGCTAAAAGTGCAAAAGAAGACGATCTTGAATCGATCGAATATCCGCAAGAGAATGTGAACGTCGATGATATCCCATTCTAAATTTTACCCATTATTATTTTTACTTTTATGAAACAAGATTATTTTTCATCTAATAACATAAAGTTTGTTGACTATAAAGATTTGGATATTCTCAAGAAATTCTTGAATCCAAACGGTCGCATTCTTTCTCGAAAGAAGACAGGCACGTCGACCAAAAATCAACGTCTCGTCTCTCAAGCAATCAAGCGTGCTCGATTTATGGGATTGATTCCATTTATCGCCAGATAACTAGGTACAAAAGCCCTGCAAACCTTCGGTTTGCAGGGCTTTTGACTTGTATGCCTGTTGTGAGTATAGTTAAGAAAACCTATTAAAATGGAACAATTAAATAATCAAA
>CALRCO010000024.1 GCA_943354645.1 Candidatus Nomurabacteria bacterium
CATTTTGTCCTGCGCGCCATCAGGAATGACATCGTATTTCGTTAATACAATTATCTCCGCTTTTTTGGCTAAACCATCTGTATCCTCAGATGTCCGCCCACGGTCAAAACTTTCCAATTCTTTACGAATTTGTTTGTAGGCTTTCATCATACCTCCCGTTTTTGCGAGCTCGCTTTCAAACGAAACCAAATGCGCGAGCATCCGCGTGCGTTTGATATGTTTCAAAAATTTAATTCCCAAGCCCTTCCCTTCAGATGCGCCTTCAATAAGTCCTGGGATATCTGCAACGATGTGTCCATAAAAATCTCCAAGGTTCGGATCAAGTGTAGTGAACGCGTAATCACCTATTTTCGCCTGTGCGTTCGTGAGCGCGTTTAACATACTGGACTTTCCTGCATTTGGAAGTCCAACAAGTCCAACATCAGCAAAAAGTTCAAGTTCGATTGAGAAATGCGCTTGTTCGCCAGGTTTACCTTCCGTAAATTGTCGTGGAGCGACGTTAGTAGACGACTTGAAGTGATCATTACCTTTGCCGCCGATACCACCCTTGACCAAGCGTTCTGTTTGTCCATCTTTATCTAAAAAAAATTCAACGCCTGTGTCGAGATTTTTGATGCGTGTGCCAAGCGGAAATTCAAGCGTAACAGAGTCGCCATCAGCGCCGTGCATCTTGTTGCCGCCACCTGCATCACCATCTTTTGCCTTAAATTTCTTTGAACTTCTATAATATGCGAGCGAATGCATGCCACGGATGGCTTTTGCATAGATACTGCCACCGCGACCACCGTCGCCACCTGCTGGACCGCCTCGAGGTACGTAAATTTCCCGGCGCCAGCGCACTACGCCGTCACCGCCTTTTCCTGCGTCTGTATAGATGTGTCCTTCGTCTACGAATGCCATATATACCAAGCAGTATAGCACGGTATTGATTATTTAACGAATTTGTGTCGTTCTCTTTTGTGTCAGTTCTTGTGTCATTCCGGGGCTCGAGGCTTTGCGAGAGAACCCGGAATCCATTGCGGATTAGCAAAACGATGGATCCCGGGTTCTATCTGCGACAGATAGCCCCGGGATGACACAAGAGAAGGAGAATTAATTTTGCATTGCAATCTCAACTGCTTTAATCGCATCTTCTTTAGTATCTGCCCAGATGATGAAGTGTCCATTGTGGCAACCGGTGATCGTGGCGATACCGCTCACCTTTTGAAGTTCTTCCCCACCTAGTCCTGCCCATGTTTGTGGGAATGGAATACGAGATTCCATGGTGTATTCATTTTTCCTTATACACTCCACTTTCCAACCATTTTTTTCACTTTTTAGAAGAATAAAATTCACATCAGGAATTTTACAAAGTATATTTTGATACAAATATCGAGGCATTGCCATATCCATCATCACAATACCGTTTTCGCGAGGTGCATTTAGAATAAATCGCTCGCCTTCTATGTCATCTTTTGCAACTTTGATTTCCCGTGCGAGTACTGACGCCACCCGATCAACTTGAGCGCGAAATATGTCGTCTATGTGTTCATCACCCTCCTTCCACGTTGGAGAAAAAGATAAAAATACTTGGTCGCCGAAATACGGAGAAAGTCCTCCGAATGTTTTTTCTACGATTTGAGTACCTGTGTCTATCGCATCTTGCGGGATAACTATCTTATTTTCGATTTTTTGCCACACTTCTTTGTCATCATTACATAATTGCATGCCGAAGTGTTTCCAAATCAAACCAAATGAAGCGTATAAAATGCCGTTTTCTCGAATACCAGCGCCGCCTTTTTGGTGATGGTCAAATCTTTTTTTTTCTGGATCGTAGACACCACCAATATCAAGAACAATATCGGCGGGATCAAGCAAAGCTTGATCCCGCGTTCGGATAATAGTCGCATCAGAATACAAAAGCTTGAGTGTCGCGCATGCAAAAAGATCATCAGCATGAAAAGAGCCGTTATGGGTCGCTATGGTGATTTGTTTATTCTGTTCCATCATTTTCAGTATTCTTAAATTCCACTATTGAGCGGATGATGTATTCTAGCGCAAAAAAGCCAATAACAAAAATAGCTAAATAGAGCGAAAACTTTTGAAAATTACGAGTTATTTCTGACACATTCGCACTAAAATAATACCCAATACCAAAAAATGCTGGTACCCAGAGCAAGTTTGCAATTGTTTCTGCTTGGATAAATATTCGCGGTTTTATTTTTGCAAACCCTGCATAAATAAGGGTCGCATGATTCACTCCATAAATAAGTTTGGAAATAATAATCGGCACCATTGGTTTTTGTTTAAAATTCGGGAAAAATGATCGCACTTTGTGCTGGACATAGCGGATCATTTTTTGTTTATGGAATCTTTGTAACAACCCTCCAAGTTTATAAAACACAAACGATTTCATACCCGCTGCAGCAAATATCGTAATGAGCACTGTCGGTGTATCCAAAATACCAAGATGACTTGCGACACCGGAGAAGATAATGACGAGTTCCCCTTCGATTGCTGTCACTATGAACAACACAAGATATATCACCGTATGATGGTGTTCAATCGTGGATCTTAAAATATCAATTGCGTGATTAGTCACGGATAAATTTACCTAAAAGCCAGGAGACTAACCCTGTTAATAATCCTCCGAGAAGCGCAGCAGTGATGGTGGTCACGGTAAACCCTGCGACTTGTTGTGCAAGAAACCAGTAGACCACGCCATTTAAAAGGAGTGCGGTGATGGTGTGGGTCAAAATATTAATATGAAGCGTAATGGCGCCAATGATTGGGCGCACGACCGTATGTACAAACGCAAGACACATACCAATAATAAGCGCAGTACCGATTGGTTCAATATGAATACCTGGCACGACCAAGCTACTCACATATGCCGCTATTGAAAAAAGGAGCCATTTATAAATGATACCCATAAAATACAGTGAATAGTTGCTAGCTCTTAGTGATTAGAGAAATAAAGAATCAATAACTGCTTTGACGTCGCCACCGTCAGCTTTTCCTTTCAATTCTTGCATGAGTGTTTTCATGAACAATCCTTTTTGTGATGCATCCGTGATGCCGAGTTCTGCTTTTTTTGATTCCGCAATTTTTACAATCTCCTCTTTACTCATCATCTTTGGTAAATAGACTTCCAAGACTGCGAGTTCGGCTTGTTCACTTTCTGCTAAGTCTGCACGACCACCTTTGGTAAATTGCTCGATAGAATCCTTGCGCTGTTTTGCGAGCCGAGAGACTACGGCGAGCGATTCTTCATCGGTGAGTAATTCTTGTGGTTTTCGGCCTTTGGCAACGAGCTCATTAGTAAATGCTGCGGACATACCGCGAAGGACCAAGAGTTTTACCTGGTCTTTTGCCATCATGGCTGCCTTTATTTCTTCTTTTATTTTTTCATGAAAGGTCATAGTCTAGTAAGTAGTTAGTAGTAAATAGTAAGTAGAAAACACAAAGCAAATTATAGCACATATGGTATATTGTGAATATGTACAAACTATTATTTTTAGATACAGAAACAACAGGTAACACACCGGAAGATCGGTTGTGCCAGATTGCCTACACCGATGGGAACAAACTCCGCACAGAAGCACTCTATAAACCAACGGTGCCTATTTCTATCGAATCCATGGCTGTGCACCACATCACCACAAAGATGGTTGCGAATAAACCTGCCTTTAAATTTAGTTTGGAATATGCATACCTCAAAAACTTTTTTACTGATGAACAATCAGTACTTATTGCGCATAATGCGCCTTTTGATGTCGGTATGCTGAAACACGAGGGCTTAGTGCCCGACAGAATCATTTGTACGCTCCGCGTGGCGCGATTTTTAGATGATGAATCTAAAATTCCATCGTACAGACTCCAATATCTGCGCTATTACTTGGATATAGAGCTTGATGAACAAGTAACTGCTCATGATGCACTTGGCGATGTATTGGTGTTGGAAAAGCTTTTTGAACGCCTGCAGAAAAAAATCATGCAGAAATTGGGAAAGACCGCAGATGAAGCAATTGCATATATGCTAGAAATTTCAAGCAAACCATCTTTAATGCGGAAATTCAATTTTGGTAAACACAAAGACAAAACCGTAGAAGAAGTATCAAAAGCAGATGCTGGATACCTAGAATGGCTTCTAAAGCAAAAAATGGAAAATGAAGAAGCTGAAGAAGATTGGATATACACCCTCAAATATTATTTAGGAAAATTGTAAACCAAAAAATAAAAACGCTCTGATAAAAAATCAGAGCGTTTTAGTTTAATACGGGGAAAATTAAGTTTCTACTAAGGAAAATCTTGGAAAAAATTTAATAAGTTGGTTTGTGATTTCAAGACGAATCTCTTTTAAAATAGCCTGAGAGAGTTTGTATACTCCTTCTTTTATTTTTTTCTCAAATTTTTGAGCGAAATTAGTCAATCGTGCTCGATTCGTAAGCAGTACTGGTTCTATTAATCCAGCACAGTTTCTGCAACCAATAATAGCTTGGTTAAATTTTCTTCTAATAATTCTGAGTAGTCTTTCTTTCAAGATGTTCTCATCTTTTATTTCCATAGGCAATGTATTGAGGTTTTGGTTTTCTTTAGTATACAACTTGCTGTGGTATAATGCAATCCATGACAACTACCCTGTTCATAACTATTGGCATCATTATTGGCGGATTACTCGCTTATTTTTTATCTCGGAAACCAAAATCGCAAGCAAGCGACATCGGCGCGCTCTCTATGCTCCAATCACAAATCAACGAGCTCACCAAAATGATGGAATATAAGCTTGGTGAATCAAACAAAGCGATGACGGATACTATTCGTCATCAATCAAGCGAATCATCGCGACTTGTCGCTGATATTACTGAACGACTCACGCGACTTGATGAGACGAACAAGCAAGTTATTTCATTTACCGAACAATTAGAAGACTTGCAATCAATTTTAAAAAATCCAAAACAACGTGGTATCTTAGGTGAATATTATCTTGAGACATTGTTGAAAAATGTATTACCTCCTGGCTCATATCAGATGCAATATGCATTCAACGACGAAAATATCGTTGATGCTGTGGTATTTGTGAAAGATAAAATCATTCCTATTGACTCAAAATTTTCTTTGGAAAATTACAATCGCGCAGCGTCAGAGCGAGACCCGGCAGAACGCGACCGTCTTGAAAAAGTATTCGTGAATGACTTGAAAAATCGTATTGTGGAGACCTCAAAGTACATCAAACCTGCAGAAAATACGATGGATTTTGCATTTATGTTTATCCCCCACGAGGCAATTTATTATGATCTACTGGTGAATAAAATTGGCGGATTGCAAGATGATAATGAAAACCTCATCCAACGTGCCGCAAGTAAATATAAAGTCATTATTGTCTCCCCTACGTCATTCCTCGCCTATCTCCAGACCGTCTTACAAGGCCTTAAAGCGATGCAAATAGAAGAATCAGCAAAAGATATCATCAAGCGTGTCGGTGAGCTTGGCAAGCATTTAAAAGGCTACGAGGATTATCACAACAAGCTTGGCTCTGCACTTGGGACGGTGGTAAATCACTATAGTGCAGCAGGTAAGCAATTTAAGATGATTGAAAAAGATGTATTCAAAATCTCCGGAGAAACGATGGAAATAGAATTGGAGCTTTTGGAAAAGCCAGTGATGGGGGAAGAATAAATTCTCTTATGTCATTCCGGGGCTGATTGCTCTGAATCAGGACCCGGAATCCATTGCTAAATATCCCCTCCGGCTCGAGGACTCGCCACCTTTCCTTACAGGAACAGTACACCTTGTAGCTCTCGATGACTCGAGCGCACAAGGTTCTGAAATTGGGTCCCATCCCAATTTCAGCCTTTTGTAAAAGGGGAGGAAAAAGAACAAAGCAATGGATCCCGGATCATACTTCGCGGACTCGTGTCCGGGATGACAAAAATGAAATATCGTATACTTCCCTACGCAATCAACATATACGATAAAAACGTAAGAACAGCAACTAATCCTAAGCCCATAGCAAAATGTTTCCGGTGATGTTTTTGATATTCTTTACCAACAAGAAGCACAACTGCGGTTAATATAAGCCCAACAAGAAGTAAATAAATGGACCGGACCGTCTCTGTTGGATTAAAAATAAATCGTTCATACCATGTTGACTGACGAGTTTCAATTTGTGGCGATGTAAGGATCACAACAGGTTCAATTGATTTTACTTCAACAAAACTATCCGTTTCAGAAATTGTTTCCACTACTAATTCTTTTTTGTTTTCTATTGAAACACCGGCAACTGTCGGCTTTGTTACTTGGAAGATATTTTCTTTTTCGGGCAAGAGTTTCTGCTCTTGCGCTGTGACAACTTTTTGAGTACTCACGAACGCGGGCGTACCAAAAAATTCAACCACTACGGTCGTGTCTTTTCCTTCAAAAAATCCCTCTACAACAGCAATACCGATTTCTGAAAAGTGCGGGTTCACAATATTTGCTTTGTGTGTCGGTGAATCGAGCCACGCATCTTCAACGTCCTCTGTCTCATCAAAATGAACAGCGAGATTTTCTCCTGCATAGAGAAAGCTGTAGTTCTGTTGTCCTAACCAATACCATGGCGTCAGTCCTTCTGGACTTGTATGTGCAAAATATCCCTTCTTCATCATGTCTTCTGCTTTTAATTTGGCTGCCTTAGCAAGCGTGTCGTTCCATGATAGCCCAGATATGCCTTTTTGTGAGCGATAGTCATTGGTCAAATCAGTAAGTACTGCTGGATACACTGTTGCGGTCAGATTAAACCGATTCGCTATATCTAAATAATTTTGAGCAAATACAAAAAGCGCAACCGCAAACATGAATATAACCGCAACTGAAAAGCTTTGAAGAAGGTGCGGTATATTTCTATTTTTCTCTGCAGGAATAATTGTATGCAAAAGCGCTTGGCGAAATGCTTGCATTTTATACATGATGCAATTATATCATGCTACTTCAAAAACAAACCCGAGCCATGTGGCTCGGTTTTGTTGTAGATTATATCGCTCTTGGTGCAAGAGGATGATGGCTAAACGGAATCAAATTTGTTGGGATTGGAATTTTGAGTTCAGGACACATAATATTATTAATATCAGTGATTGTTGTCAAATAGACCAGTCCTGTAGGAAGATTTCTTCCCCATGGCGTGAGTACGGTGCCGAGACGTGATGCTTGAAATGCTCGAACGGCGCTTTCTGTACTTCTTCCAAAAACACCGTCTGTAGTCAAATTCAAATGCATGTAATTATTCAAGAATTGTTGCAATTTAATTACTTGTGCAGGATCATTTTGACGACGGTATGCCATGAACTTTTCAAGGTAGATACCGCAAGATGTTGTCGCACCGAGCACTCGTCCATCCGAACTACTACCACTACTCGTGTGGCGAGAGCCACCACCTCCACCACCGTTTGTTGGAGGGGTGACGTCTTCTATACACTGGCCGTCACTCAAATGAGACCCCTGCGGCACTTCTGTTTGTACTTCAAGAATATTAGGGCACACATCAGTTAATACAACAACATCTTCTATGCATTGACCCTCACTGAGAGAATATCCTTCTGGAA
>CALRCO010000025.1 GCA_943354645.1 Candidatus Nomurabacteria bacterium
AGCAAAAGATATTTTAGCTATGATTGTCGTGGAAGATGCATCACCGCTTACAATCGCCGAAGAAAAAGATCTTCTTCAGAAAAATGACGAAGGCGCACTTAAAGAAATCGTTCAAAAAATAATCGATGCAAATCCAGAAATTGTTGCGACTTACAAAGGGGGTAAAGAAAATGCGCTTATGTCACTTGTCGGGCAAATTATGAAAGAAACAAAAGGTTCTGCAAATCCTGCACTGGTGCAAAAAATATTAAAAGAATTACTTTCATAATATGCAATTTAATTTTGAAGGAATAAAGAAAAATATTAAAAAAATTGTTGTGGTAAAAGCAATTCAAGGACAAGTGATGTTATCTTCTACCGCAGACGCGCCAGCAACGAAAGAACCCTTCTTGTCAAAAGAAAATACTATTGAACACGTTGAGACTGCACGATTACAACAAGAAGTAACTCCTTTAGACTTATCAAAAAACTCATAATATGATCTACCTCTTCATTATTGTAATAACTGTATTTATCAGTCAAACACTCAAGTTTGTAGGGCGTTCATTTTCATTGAGCACTAAAATAAATAAAGATATTATTTGGACCTATCTTTGGGCAACAGGTGCACCAAGTACTCACTCTGCAGCACTTGTCGCTGCACTCACCATGCTCTACAAAGACACTGGCCCATCAACCTTGTTTGCTTTTTGTCTTCTTGTGGCAGTTGTCTTTATGTACAACCTTGTCGCAGACAGGACAAAAGAGGAGATTCAAGAAACATTTTTCGCAAAAGGAGACACGGCTGAACGAAAGATTGTCATGACCGGTCGTGTAATGGATATTTCAGGGCACAGTTTCTTTGATATTATTACAGGAATCATCACTGGTTTCCTCTGTGCACAATTATTATTAAATTTGCTACAATAACCCTATGTCAACAATCAAAGTAGCAATCAATGGCTTTGGACGCATCGGACGCGCGTTCGTGAAGCTTGCAACAGAACGTCCAGAATTAGAAATAGTAGCAATTAATGACCTCGGTTCCGTAGAAAATCTTGCGTATTTATTGAAATACGACACGGTATATCGAAATTGGAATCATGACGTATCGCACAAAGATGGTGCGATTATCATCGATGGCAAAGAAATTAAATTTGTTTCTGAAAAAGACACCACAAAATTACCTTGGAAAGAATTGAACGTAGATGTTGTTGTAGAATCAACTGGTCTTTTTACTGCCTACGACAAAGCGCATTTTCATATTGACCAAGGCGCAAAGAAAGTGGTCATTTCAGCGCCAGCAAAGGGAGGTGACCCTTCGACAGGCTCAGGGCAAGTGGTGCAAGGGGAGACGATTCTTATGGGTGTCAACGAAGATAAGTTTGGCACGTGTGAGATTACGTCGAACGCTTCTTGTACAACAAATGCTGCCTCACCATTGATTGCAATCCTCCACGAGGCGCTTGGTATCGAAAAAGCAATCTTGAACACCGTACACGGCTATACAGCGTCACAAGCGCTGGTTGATGGCCCAAGTAAGAAAGATATGCGCGAAGGTCGTGCAGCAGCGCAAAATATCGTCCCATCATCCACTGGTGCTGCAATTGCGGTCACGAAAGCCTTCCCAGAATTAGAAGGACTATTTGACGGTATTTCTATTCGCGTACCAGTACCTGCAGGATCTATTGTCGATATCACCTTTATTTCAAAAAAAGAAACATCAGCCGAAGAAGTGAACGCCATTCTTACTAAGGCCTCACAAGATGCGCACTGGGCGAGTATTTTTGCCGTAACCAATGAACCACTTGTCTCAAGTGATATTCTCGGCAACGCTCACGCGTCTATTGCAGACCTTGCCATGACCCGCGTTGTTGGGGGTAACCTCGTAAAGGTCATGGGGTGGTATGATAATGAAATGGGGTATACCCACACGCTTGTCGAGCATGTGATTAAGACAGGGAATACTATTAACTAATACACACGTATATGTCAGAAAATGAAAATATAGAACATGTTGAAGGAGGAGTTATTCGCGAGATGACAACAGAGGCAACACTAACAGAAAAACTCGATAAAATTAACACCGATTTAGCAAGAGAAGGGTTGAGTGATCCTGAGCGTAACAATTTGGAGTTGGAAAAAACACAAATTGAGAGAGCGTTAGAATCTTTTTTACAAGAGGCTGCATAATAAAAATTATATGGATTTCGTAGACATAGATGCAGGCACAAGTGATGATATGACAATTGTAAAATCACCACTTGAACAACTTCAAGAAAAATTTGACGCATTGCAGGTAAAAATACTCAATGCAACCGGCTCTGAAAAGGAGCGTTTTGAACATGAAAGCCGTATGATCGACATGGAACTTAGCAGACTTAAACAAGGAATGTAATATATGCACATAGAAAATTTTAATGAAAATCTTCCAATAGGTATTGGCTCAAAAATTAAATTCCATAAAGGAGATGATCTTATTGAAGCTGAAGTTGTTGCTATTGAAGGGGACATTATTAAAGCAGAAAATCATCCAACTCCAGGTGGAACGCTTTCATTTGAGACAACCCAAGCTGAAGTTGAATCGGTTACCTTTTCTAGAATGGCCGCATAGTATATGGAATACAACAAACTCGTTCGTGATAAGATACTAGAAATTATTTCTGCAAAAGGAGGTGTCTCGAAATCACACATTGCGGATGATGAAGAGTACAAGGCGAAATTGTATGAAAAACTTCGTGAAGAGGTAGAAGAATTTTTAAAATCAGAAGAAGAGGAAGAACTTGCTGATATTTTGGAAGTCATTGATGCAATTATCGCGTACAATGAGTTTTCAAAAGAAGATATTGAGACCGCAAAAGCATTTAAAAAAGCAAAACGTGGTGGATTTGAGAAGAGAATTATTTTAGAAGAATCATGATATGAAAAAAATACTACTGACAATACTAGGAATTTTTCTTTTACTCTTTTTTTTCTTACCTATTTTTCCTCCAGCAGGGCAAGGGTGTTCACTTGTTGTAATTCCAGGACAACAACCTTGTAAATTTAAGAAAGAAACTGCTTTTCAATATTTTTTTAAATACGGAGGAACACTACAAGATTTAAAATACAATTCAAAGATATGAAAATACATTTTGCCAGCGATCACGCAGGATTTGAATTAAAAAAAGCACTTATGGAGCATGTCAAAACGGCCGGGCATGAGGTTATTGATCATGGGCCAATGGAATACAACGAGGGTGACGATTACCCAGATTTTATTACTCCATGTGCGCAAGCGGTTGCGGAAGATACCGAAAGTTTGGGTATTATCGCTGGCTTTTCTGGTGAAGGTGAGGCAATGTGTGCAAATCGTATCAAAGGTGTTCGCGCAACAGCATACTATGGCGGTGCACCAAAGATACTCGTCCTCTCTCGTGAACACAACAACGCAAATGTCCTTTCTCTCAGCCAACATTTTATGACTGACCCGGAAGCAATAGACGCAGTTGATCTATGGCTTGCGAGTAAATTCACCAACGATGAACGCCATGTTCGCCGTATTAATAAATTTTAATTTTTTTATGTCATCCTGAACTTGATTCAGGATCCAGGCGAAATAGCTTAGCCTGGTTTCCGGATCGCGCCAGAGACTGGCTTGTCCGGAATGACACACATACACCATGATCGAAATCATTCCCGCACTCATCCCCCAAAGTCTTGAAGAAATCTCAAATCGCGTTGAGCATGTTCAAGGTCTCGCAAAATTTATCCAAATTGATATCACTGATGGTGTACTTGCTGGCGCAAAATCATGGCCACTCACCCCAAATGCGCAAGATGAGCTCGTGCCTATCCAAAGTGAAGAAGAGGGAATGCCGTATTGGGATAGTGTTGATTATGAACTTGATTTGATGGTGTCGCCCGAAAACATGGATATGGAGAAATTTATGTCCCTTGGTCCATCACGTATTATTTTTCATACAAAAGACGCTCTTGTTCTTGAAGATTATCTCTTGAAAACACCTCGCGGTACCGTACAAGTCGGTGTTGCGTTTGATATTGAAGATACCGTGGACACAATGAAGCCACTTTTTGAAAAAGTGGATTTTGTGCAATGTATGGGAATTGCAAAAATTGGATTTCAAGGTGTTCCATTTGATGAACGAGTATATGAAAATATCAGCAAAATTCGTGATGTATATCCGACAATGCCGATTACGGTAGATGGTGGCGTTACGTTAGAAAATGCGCAGAAACTTGCTGATGCTGGCGCAACACGACTTGTTGTCGGCTCTGCTATCTTCCACAGCAATGATCCACGAAGCGCCTATCAAGACTTTTTGCATTTGTTTCCAGAGACTGTGATGGAATAGTGCGTTTTCCTCCTCTTTTATAAAAGAGGAGGTGTCGAGTCCTCGAGATGGAGGAGATATTGTGTTATGCAACATTTTTATATTGATTCCACAAAAGAACAACGGAAACAATTACGCAAAAATATGACTGAAGAGGAAGTAATTTTATGGGCATACATCCGTAAACGATTTCCACAACATAAATTCAGAAGACAAGTCGGCATCGGTCCCTATATTGCTGATTTCTACTGTCCGAAAGTAAAATTAGTTATTGAACTTGATGGATCTCAACATTTAGACAGTGAACGTGATGTGACAAGAGAAAAATATATGAACACCCTTGGTTTAACTACTATAAGATTTTGGAATGGAGATGTCAGAAAAAATTTAAATGGTGTTTTGATGAAAATTGAACAGCAACTATCCCTTCCGCCTCGCAAAGCCTCGGCACCTTCCCTTTCTTAAAAGGGAAGGAAAGAACGCATGGAGAAGGAACCACACAGAAATCCACCATTCATTTTCAAAAATACTGCTACACTATACGTACATGCATCTCGACGATGAAAAAATAATTTTTCTTGAAGAAAAAGCAAACGATATTCGCGAATCGATTATCAAGATGCTTCTCGCTGCAGGAAGCGGTCACACTGCCGGACCTCTTGGGATGGCGGATATTTTTACGCTTCTTTTTTTTCACTCCCTCAATCACGATCCGAAAAATCCTTCTCTGCCAGAACGTGACCGGCTCGTCCTTTCAAATGGCCATATTTGCCCTGTGTACTATGCCACCATGGCCCACGCTGGATATTTCCCCACAGAAGAACTTCTAACACTCCGTAAATTCGGCTCGCGCCTTCAAGGTCATCCACATCGTGAATTTATGCCATGGCTCGAAACAAGCTCTGGGCCACTTGGTGCAGGATTATCACAAGCTGTCGGTATGGCAATTGCAGATCGCATGGACAACGGATTAAATGCACAAAAATATATCTATTGTATGCTTGGCGATGGCGAACTCGACGAAGGACAAAACTGGGAAGCGATTATGCTCGCCGGCAAAGAAAAATTACGCAATTTAATTGCCATTGTCGATAGAAATAATATCCAAATCGATGGCTTTACCGAAGATATCATGCCTCTCGATAATCTGTATGAAAAATGGCAAGCATTCAACTGGCACGTGCAGGAAGTCGATGGTCATGATTTTGTTGCAGTAAATACCGCAATAAACAAAGCAAAATCAGTATTTGAAAAACCATCGGTCATTATTGCGCGCACGATTCCAGGCAAGGGAGTAAAAGAATTTGAGCGTGATTTTCACTGGCATGGTGTTCCTCCAAATAAAGAACAAGCAAAAATGGCGCTTGATGAATTGCGCACGCTTGGCGGGAAAATTAAAAGCGAACATAAATAACATGCATAATCCTGAACAAGATAATCGTAATAAGACAGAACTTGCTACATGGGTCAAAGCGCCAGATCTTTTTGCTGCATGGAAAAAACTTGAGTGGAATAACTTTGAACCCACTAAACTTTCGACTAAAAACAAAGCTGACCTAGAGAATATCGGCTTCGAACTTATTCCAAGTTTTCTGCCAGAAAAAAAAGGAAAGGTTATTCCCAAGATAGGAGATCTGCAACTTTTAATGAACTTTCTTAATGATTCAGTGCCTTCCGAAAAAGTAATTTCTCCAGAAGGAGTTACTTTTTTGGAAGATCTTTTAGAGATACACAAACAAGAACTTTTAGATGTCACATCACATAATGTCAGTTTTGAATTTGATTTTGATAAAAGAAATGAAATTGAGCAAATCATCGATGTCTACACAAAAAAGATTGACCCCCATAATACATATGGACTTTTAGAAAAGACTAAAGAACTTCAAAAATTATTTGAAGGAAATAATGAGGACATGGAATCATCTGTAGAGACTGACCCTTTAAATGATCTTTTAACTAAACTAGAAAAAGAACAACCGAATTAATTATGTTAAACCCTAAACTAAAACTAAATCCAAAAGTATGGAATGACGACGTCGAACAAGTACCAATCCGCAAAGGATTTGGCGAAGGACTTTTAGCTGCAGGTGAGGCAAATAAAAATGTCGTGGCACTTTGTGCTGATCTTACCGAAAGTACTATGATGCATCTCTTCAGTAAAAAATTCCCTGAACGATTTGTTGAAATAGGTGTTGCAGAACAAAATCTTGCCTCCGTCGCATCCGGCATGGCAGCAATGGGAAAGATTCCATTCATCTCAAGTTATGCAATGTTTTCTCCGGGAAGAAACTGGGAACAAATTCGCACCACTATCGCGTACAACGATTGCGCGGTGATTATCGCAGGCTCGCATGCAGGTATTTCTGTTGGCCCAGATGGTGGTACACACCAAGCTATCGAAGATATTGCTATAACGCGTGTTATGCCGAATATAATGGTCATTTCGCCGTGTGATGCTATAGAAGCCAAAAAGGCTACCTTGGCGCTTGCAAAGGCAGGCAAACCGGCATATTTACGGCTTGCACGCGAGAAAACAGGTATTATAACCACCACGGAGACACCATTTGAACTAGGTCGCGCAAATCTTGTCTATAGTCCGGATGGCATTGCGCATGTTGGTATCATCGCCACGGGCGCACTTGTCCGACACGCAATGCTTGCGGCGCAGAGTTTTGAGAAAAAAGGCGTTCGCGTCAAAGTATTAAATATCCACACCATTAAACCACTCGACATAGATGCTGTGGTTGCGCTCGCAAAAGAAACGCACGGCAAAATTATTACCGTTGAAGAACACCAAAAAGCTGGGGGCTTGGGCGGCGCAGTTGCAGAGACATTATCTGAACATTTTCCCTCAAAAATTATCCGCATCGGTGTCGATGACGTCTTCGGTCAATCCGGCACACCAGAACAACTCATCAAATATTATCATCTCGATGTAGATGATATTAAAAAGGCAATAAGCAATAT
>CALRCO010000026.1 GCA_943354645.1 Candidatus Nomurabacteria bacterium
TAGTTTTTTGACTCAGTCTTATTGCTGTGGTATTGTGTACTTAAACCCCTTACACAATGGAAGAGAAAAATAAAACTACCACCGAACTCGTCCCTATGGCGGATGAAGAATTTTGCAGATTGTTTTTTGGCATAACCAATATGGTAAGCAGAATTGCAAAGAAAACTTTTGTACTCCAGTCTGTTTATGACGGTACTCCTGGTACCTTTACTGGCTCGATTACGCCGCTGCGAGGGAAGTTGAAGCGATTGTACCGTTTAGTACTTGAATTTCAATCATCTGCGACTGCGTATGTGACCCACCAGCTATTAGTTGAACGATATGAAGAGTGCTCAAAGAAAATTTGTTTTAAAATGTTCAAGAAAAATGTTGAAAACAAAGACAAGCAACATCTGGTGTTTCTGCATATTAATGTGTACAGTAAATCATTTTTTATATCTCCAGAAATAGAGCTGTGGGATTATAAAATTAATCCAACGCAAACATTACAACAAGCAATTGCTCCGCGTCCAACTGAAAAAAGACGCACTAAACGGCGTGGTGACCAGAAACTCAATCCGGGTTTTCATGCACATGGTTATTTACGCAATCTCGGCTTGCACACCAAACAATAGTTTTTTAAACCAGCGACACCTATGTCGTTGGTTTTTTATTGTAATTATGGAGAATACCTCGAGGGCTCTGCCTCGAGGATGAATCCATAAAGACAAAAAGTATTTGCGGAGCAAATTCTGCTTCAACAAAGAAAACCCTGTCGTTGTGCCTAATGCCTCGATGCTTACACCTCGGATAGGACACAACTTTTCTTTATTTTTTCATAAATATATATAGTACTGTACTTTTCAATACAAAGAGGATATACCCCCACACCTACTTTTGCATTAAAGTAGGTGTGGGGGTATACTTATCTTATGGTAAAAAGAATGAGTGTTGATATTCGACCGAAGAAAAGTCGTACCCATAAGACGAAAAAGCGTCTTGCGGTAAAGCGCGACATGCTTGCGGCTCGAAAGAAAAAGCGATCATAATGAAAATCCCTTTCAAATATAATTTGGAAGGGATTTTTGACATCAGTGTATTTTTAATGTCTAACGTATAAAAAGGGGATATAGGCACTTCCATTAATTTTTGGGAGGTGTATAGTATTCCTTGAGGCACATAAGTATGACGGGTACAACTGTAAGGAAGTATTCTCAATAGCAATATTGATAGCGCTTGTAGGTCTCATAAAGAACACGCACCAGATTTCTGGGGCGCGTTTTTTATTTTTGTATATAAGAATAACTGACGTGGTACAATATCTATATGAAAACTAAAACCATGCTACTCACGCTTTGTGTACTCGTACCACTCCTTGTGCTTGCGGTGTGGTCTGGTTTTGGTATGGGAGCAGTAAAAAAGGATATACCTGAAAATATTGCCTGCACAATGGATGCAAAAATATGTTCGGATGGAAGTGCTGTTGGCAGAACGGGGCCAAAATGCGAATTTGCACCTTGTCCAGATGAAGGAAGTACGGTGTCTCCTGGTGGAAGAATTGCCGCAGGATATGTTGTCGGACAGATAACTATTGGCCCATTTTGTCCAGTAGAACAAGTAGGACATCCGTGTACCATACCTCCCGAAGCATATTCCTCACGAAACGTTATTGTCTATGAATCAAATGGAACAACAATTAAAGAAAAAGGGACGATAGATAGTGATGGTAATTATAAAATAACGCTTGGCCCTGGTACGTATTGGTTGCAAGTTGAACCTGCAGGAATTGGTCCTGGAGAGAAAAAACAAGTCACCGTGATCTCATTTGAAACAACAACGGTCAATTTTGACATTGATACAGGGATACGATAAAGGGATTTACACTCTTGCGTCAATTTTCCCAAAATCTGGTGGGGGAGTATACTGTTGGTATGGAAAACAAAAACACAGAAAAATATTTTTTAGTCGGATTGCTTGTACTATCAGGTGTTTTTGCGGTGTTATTGTTTCAACCCTTTTTATCGGTATTGGTGATAGGTGCTTCTGTCGCCATTATTTTCAATCCTTTTTTCAAATGGCTTAACAGGCATGTTACTGGAGATAGACACTGGTTGTCTGCACTTATTATTGTCGTTATCTTTGCGGTACTTGTTTGCGGGCCAGTGCTTGCTATGGGCGCAATTATTCTAAAGCAAATTCAACATATTTATGCAATTATTTTGAGTAATGGTAATTTTGATCCGTTTCTTACAAAGATGAATGTAGCGGTCAATAATATACTTCCTGATGGACTGTCGATTGATGTACAAGAAAAATTTTCTTCACTCATTACAATTCTCACTCAAAATCTCTCAAGAATATTTACCTCGACACTCAGTACTATTTTTTCATTTTTACTTGTACTGCTTACTATTTTTTATTTTTCTAAAGACGAAGCATTGTGGAAAGAAAATATATTAAAACTTTCACCGCTTTCTGATGAGAAAAATATAAAGATAATTACCAAAGTTGCTAGTGCTATCAAAGCAATTATCGGTGGCTATTTATTTATAGGGCTTATTCAAGGTATTTTAATGAGTGCTGGGTTGTGGCTCTTTGGTGTACCAAACAGTGCTATTTGGGGCACCCTTGCTGCTGTTGCGTCACTTGTCCCTACCATAGGAACAGCGTTTGTTTCTATTCCTGCAGTAGTATATTTATTTGCGACAGGGCAGACGACGCTTGCGATTGGGTTTGCATTATGGGCGGGAATTCTTGTGGGGACCATCGATAATTTCTTGAGTCCACTTATTGTTGGTAAACAAGTAGACGTACCACCATTGTTGATATTATTTTCTCTCTTGGGCGGGGTAGCGCTCCTCGGGCCTATTGGTATTTTGGTGGGACCACTTGCGATTAGTTTCTTTTATATTGTTGTTGGTGTGTATCGAGATTTATAATAGCGCAGTATCATGAGCGGTATTTTTACACGAGCAAAAAATTGGTATACAAAATACGAACGCCCTGTATCGTCTGTCGCACTTGTCGGCGGGTTCGTGTGGAATGCGCTCGTCCTCAAACGGGTGGATTTGTTTTGGGAAAATTTCTGGGTGGTGATACACATCCTTATTATTGCTGTATGTATCGTGCTTATTAATCGACAAGAAAATAAACGGCAGGCAGGACAAGAGCGAGGTAAAATTCATTTTTGGTTCATTACTATTTTGCAATTTACGTTGGGTGGACTCCTCTCGACATTCTTAGTATTTTATTTTAGATCAGCGACACTTGCGGTAGCGTGGCCATTTATTCTCATATTATTGATCGCGTTTATTGCAAATGAACGATTCAAGCATCATTATGAACGACTCACGGTACAGATAAGTGTCCTATATCTTTCTCTTCTTTCATTTTCAATTTTTATTGTGCCGGTAGTCATGCACCAGATTGGCGAAGGGATTTTTATATTGAGTAGTCTTGTGAGTTTAGTGTTACTTGGGCTCTTTCTTGTCGCAATTAAAAAAATCGCACAAGAACGATTTGTGAAAAGTAAGCATACGGTAATTGGCGCAGTGCTTGGTATATTTGTGATAGTAAATGCGCTATATTTTTTCGATTTGATTCCACCTATTCCACTCGCGCTTAAAGATAGTGGTGTCTATCACAGCATTACACGAGATCAAGGTGGTACGTATCTTGCTACGACAGAACCGAACACATTTTGGGATTATTTTTCTTTCATTACAGATATTAATATTACCCAAGGAGAACCTGTGTATGTGTTTAGCGCTATTTTTTCTCCGACAGCATTTCATACGAACATTGTTCACGAATGGCAACTTCGCGATGAGGTGTTGGACAAATGGGTCACCATGAGCCGTATACCACTTGCTGCGGCTGGTGGACGGGCAGATGGATATCGAACATACTCCAAGAAAAACGCCATCGTGCCAGGCAAATGGCGGGTAAATGTAGAGACGACAAACGGACAGATTATTGGTCGAATTGGATTTGTGGTACATGTAGTGGACACGGAGCCAACACTCATATCAGAAGTGAAATAGTTAAAAAGTCGCTAGTATGGCGACTTTTTGCTACTATGGGCACATGAAGATTAAATCAGCGATATTTATGAAGGGAGTCACCGGTGAGGACGCTATCCTTACTGATGGTGTTCCGCAAATCGCATTTGTGGGCCGTTCGAATGTCGGCAAGTCGAGTCTCATTAATTCTTTTACAGGAATCAAGACACTTGCACGCACTAGTTCATTTCCCGGTCGCACCCAAGAACTCAATGTATTTTTAATAAATAATAAATATTATTTTATCGATTTACCTGGATACGGTTTTGCAAAAACATCCAAAGAGGGGAGAGAAAAGTTAGGCGCAATGATCGAGTGGTATTTATTTAATGAATCGTACACACCACACAAAGTTGTGCTCATTGTGGACGCAAACATCGGTATGACAGACAACGATGTCGACATGCTTCGTGACCTTGAGGCACACAATAGAGACGTGATTGTGGTTGCAAATAAAATAGATAAAGTAAAAAAATCTGTATATAAAAAACAATTAGATCTTATTCAGTATCTTGCAAAAGGACACCTCGTTATTCCATATTCTTCTACAGATAAAATTGGTGCAGGTCCGTTTGGTAATGCACTTTTTGCCTAACATGCTTATTATTGTTAAAGCAAAACCTGGAGCAAAAGTAACTAAGGTTGAACGAGTAGGACAAGAAACATTGCCGTTTGGTGGTAAGGAAAAACTGGTCACCTACAAAGTATCTGTTAAAGAACGGCCAGTGAACGGCGAAGCAAATGATGCAATTATTTGCGCACTTGCAGAATATTTTAAGGTTTCAAAATTTCGCGTATCACTCATGTCTGGCCCGACGTCAAAACAGAAATTATTTGAGATAAAATAGCCTGGATCCCGGATTGCGTTCAGGTGCTTTACTTGTCCGGGGTGACACAAAAAAAGAAGAAAATACTTTAAAACAGTGATATTATAATGAAGTGGTTTAGTGTATTATTTAATCATTTATTTTATGAAATACAACAAAGGATTCGGCCTCATTGGAATTTTAATTGTCCTTGCTAGCGTTGTTGCTGTTGGTGGAATTATATACAGAACGACAGGAAAGGATGTCCTTATTCAACCAGTGACCAACAGCGGGCAAAAGGAGGTGAGTTTTTGTGATGAAAATAAGTTATATGAAAATAAGGAACTTGGATTTTCGTTTTGCTATCCAATAAATTTTGGTGACGTGCATCTTTCGATTGGTTCCGGCGATAAAGGAAAGATTGCTGGTGGATATTTAGGCGAGTTTCCTCAAAACTTTAAAATGTTTTTAGGCGCAACAACTACTGTTTTTAGTGCACCAATGGAACCTAATGCAAGTGATGTAAAAAATTATCCAACACAACAAGAGTTATCGAGCCTTACGCAACGAGGATATAAAAACGAAGAAAAAATAAATGCAAACGGTGAAAAATATATTCTCATTTATGGCCAGGATGAAGGAAATGATATGCCGTATATAGGAAAAGATCAGATGGTTGCTATATTTGAGCTGAAATCATCTACTGATTTCAAAGCTATTGGATTTCAACTTATAGGTGGAGATCAAAAAATATTCTTAGATATTATTAATACTGTTGATATTTTTAAATCTACAACAATATCAGAAACAGGAAATAATACTGGTGAAAATTCTTCTCAAGAAATATTTAAAAATCAACCAGGAGCAATAAAGTCAATTACCGTTAGAGATAATAACCAATGGGTTTTGGCAGTAGATTTGTTATCGGGTAATCCTAAATGGCTTCCTGGTGTTGATAGTACAGGGGGTTTTTTCATTAATCAAAATTCAAAAATTAGAAATCTTATTGTAACGCAAGATACAAAAACATATGACTGTGGCCCTGGTCCTGATAACAATGATACATCAGCAGATGTTTTAAATGCTACCTCAAGTTTTATTGCAGAAATTAAAACCGATATAGATAGTGGAAATTATACTATCAAAGGTCAATATGGTGGGCCAGTGAGATATATGGATATAAACGGTTCAACTATTACCGCTATATATGCACAGTGTTTACCGTAATATAAGTGGTCATTTTGGTTAAAATACGGTATGCTCATACGACATGGCAAACGGCGACGTAATACTACGTTTTGACAACGTATCATTTGAATATGGTCACAACAAACCTATTATTTCTGAGGTGAGCTTTCCGCTACGACGTGGCAGCAAGGTTACTATCATGGGACAAAACGGGGCAGGGAAGAGTACACTGTTCGGCCTCATTAACGGCACGCTTGATCCAGAATCTGGCTCTATTGTCCGCGGACAAGGCGTTACGATTGCAACTTCAAAACAAGTAATTCCGCGCGATGAATTATCGCTCACGGTCCGAGAATTTTTTGAAAAATGTTTTACCAAAAAAGTATATGACATTGATCCGCGTATTGATGATGTGCTCGAAGTGGTGAATTTAGAAGGTCACGGCAAATTTCACGACAAAGTCCTGAATACGTTTTCTGGTGGTCAGCAAGCACGCATTCTTTTAGCGTCAGCGCTTATTCAAGATCCGGATATTTTATTACTCGATGAACCGACAAATAACCTCGATCATGCAGGTATCGCGCACCTTACTAATTTCCTTATCAATTATAAAAAAACCGTCATCGTTATTTCTCACGATGCGGATTTCTTGAACTCATTTTCTGATGGCGTCTTGTACCTTGATATTTTCACCAAAAAAGTTGAGCAATATGTCGGTAACTATAAAGATGTGTTAAAAGATATTACCGCTCGTGTCGAACGAGAAAATATCAAGAATGCGCGATTGGGCAAAGAAATTCAGAAGAAGAAAGATCAGGCAGGCGTGTTTGCAAATAAAGGTGGTGGATTGCGATTAGTCGCGAAACGTATGCGAGAAAAAGCTGAAGAATTAGAAGAGGAAATGGTGGATGTGCGCAAAGAAGATAAGACTATTCGCGCATTTACTATTCCTGCACAAGAAGATTTGATGGGGGAGATTATCAAGATTTCTTCATTTGAAATAATTATTCCAAAAACAGGAAAGAAGAGAATTAGAGAAGTCGATGTAAAGCTCAAGAAAAA
>CALRCO010000027.1 GCA_943354645.1 Candidatus Nomurabacteria bacterium
TGAAATGCCACGCGTTTGATCGGTGCTTTTATTTTTTTATCTTGGCGCAAGAGTTCTTCAATGTGCCACGCAATTGCTTCTCCTTCGCGGTCCGGGTCAGTTGCGAGTAAAATAGTAGTTGCTTTACGACCGAGTGACATCAATTCTTCAACAACATGCTCTTTACCTTTTGAAATTTCATAATGGGGAATAAAGCCACCGGGAATATCGATTGCTTTTTTGTTTGATTTTGGCAAATCGCGAATATGCCCGACCGATGCGCGGACGGTATATTTGCCATCGAGATATTTCTCAATCGTTTTTGCTTTTGATGGTGACTCAACAATAAGTAATTGCATGGGCGAGTAAGTAGTTAGTAGAAAGTAGTAAGTAGGAAAAAATAAAAAGGCATATAGCACTTATTAGTAACATCGATTTGTTTTTTTAGCAAATGATGCGTATGTGTACGGTATACAAAAAATAAAAATATTCCCGCTAGTGCGGGAATATTAATTGTCGTTACACGATGTCTTGAAGCAGTTTTTTTACACCGGCGTCATCTTTTACTGGTGCATGATTTAATTTGTCACAAAATTGCGTAACATTGTTTCGAATGCTTGGGTCGCTGGTTGAAGCAAGTAATTTAACAAGTGCACGACGGATAACATTGCGTGATTCTGGTTCTGTTATGGGATTAATGTCTCCACTTAAATCAGTTTCTTCTTCGTAAAGTTTTCTCATAATTTTTATTTTTCTTTATCCTACACTTAATTATTTATTTGTCAAACCAGGCTAAATTTTTAGTCCGATTAAAAAGTTAGGCAGGTAAATAAAAAACCGCCCCTCTTGCGAGAAACGGTTTTCGAATCGTCTTCTTTTTGAAAAGCACATCTTGATCAATTGATCTCGTCCTTAGTATTATTGCATACCCTGAAGGCAGGCAATTTCTTCGAACACCAAGGGTAGCCCCCGTGCACTTAGATCTTGCGATCGAAGAGTTGCAAGATTTAACTGCAAAGCGCCGCTTACCAATCACCGCAAGGAAACAGTTTCAAGAGAACACTCATCTGGGATTATTCTAAACATTCGAAACGAAAAGTCAACTTTTATCGCACTCTATATATTTTTCCCAGTTCTTCACGAATGATTTCTTTCAGCTCAAGCTTAGTGAGCTCTATGTTTAATAGGTGGATTGGCATATCAAGCTCGTAGGCTAAATCATCTCGCGAGATTGGTTCGCGGAGTGCGTTGTACACCCTTTGTTCGGATTCCGGCAACGAGAGATTTTTTGATTCAATAACTTCTTCTGTTTTGAAACCGAGCACTTCTAAAATATCTGCACTATTTCGTACTGGTGTTGCGCCTTCCCGAATGAGCCGATTGGTCCCTGCAGAATTTTCAGAAAAAATAGAACCAGGAACAGCCAAAACATCTTTGTTGTAATCAAGCGCGAGCCGTGCCGTGATAAGCGTGCCAGATTTTTCTTCCGCTTCAATAATAAGCACTGCATCTGCAATACCCGCCATCAATCTATTACGTGCGGGGAATGTCCACTGTGCTGCACGAAATGATGGATCAAATTCAGATATGAGTGCGCCACCGTATGCGACGATATCTTCTGCGAGTTCGCGATTGCTTGCCGGATAGAGTACAGACGGATCAAGTCCGGAGCCAGGAAATGATATTGTCGGGAGTTTATATTTGAGTGCCGTTTTGTGGGCGATTGAATCAATACCGAGTGCGAGACCAGAAACAATACAAACGGGATAACCTGCAAGTCCTCTTATGAGCATGTCGCACGCATCGCGACCATACGGTGTGTGTTTGCGCGAGCCGACAATGGCGAGATACGTCAGGTCTTCAGAGGGAAGCGTGCCGCGAACAAAAAGTTGTTTTGGTGGATCAGCAATTTCCAATAAGGCTTTTGGAAATTCGCTTGTCTGCAGTTTTCTAATTGGGTATTCCATAGATATATTCTAAATGAGAAAATAAAATATGACTTGGGTAAAACTAATTTTGTTGCAATTTACGCGACCGAGTAAATTGCAACAAAATTGACAATAAAGTACGGTGTGGTAGCATAAGGAAAATTTAAAACAATGAAAAATACAACAGTTGATACCAAAAGAATGACAGAGCTTGCTGTCCAACTACAATTACCCACTGATTTAGTTTACGATTTTACTGGCTTTGGTGATGAAGACCCCTTAATAGACACAATAGAAGCGTTTAATCGCCACAAAGACAAGCTTAAACATTTTATTACTGAAACTCACAAGGGAACCACTGCAAGATTTGCTGTGTACACAGAACTCAAAAAAATTTGTGAGACGCAAGAAGATTTTTTAAGTTTAATGGATAGAATAGAAAAGGCAGAAGGATTGTCAGAAAAATCAACAACTCTACTGGCAGATATTTTACTGAAAATGACTTATCTTGCAAAAACAAATGCGGAACGCGTTGTTATTGCAAAAAAGTTTAAGGATGACAAATATATAAATTGCAAAGAGAGAACTACTGCATTTAATTACATGTATAACGAAAAACTTTCCGAGTAATTATCTTGAATTAAAAAGAGCGACATATGTCGCTCTTTTTTATTTCCCAAATTTTCATTTTTTGCTATACTCTAGAAACATATGCTCGATATAAGGTTTATTAGAGAAAATAAAGAAATCGTTCAGGAAGGTGCGAAGAAAAAGCACATCAATTTTGACGTAGACGCGCTTATTAAAACTGACGATGAGCGATTGCTAGCACTCAAGCGTTTTGAAGAATTGCGCGCAGAGCAAAATCGCACCAGTCTTATGATTGGCGGCAATCTTGCCCTTGAAGAACGCAAGCAACTTATCAGTGAGATGCAACTTTTGAAAACGGATTTGAAAGCGCGCGAAGATGAACTTCGTGAGGTTACCGTCCGTTGGCAGAAAATGATGCTCGAAGTGCCCAACATTCCTGATATTTCTGTACCAGAAGGCGAAAGCGATGAACAAAACGCAGAAATTCGAAGTTGGGGAGAATTGCCGCAATTTTCATTTACTCCAAAAGATCATGTCGCACTTCTCGAACTAAATGATTTGGCTGATTTTGAACGCGGCGTAAAAGTCTCCGGTTTCCGCGGGTACTTTATGAAAAACGAAGGCGCAGAACTTTTCTTTGCGCTGTGGAATTATTTTTATTCGTATTTTATACAAAAGGGCTATACGCCGATGATTGTGCCGTCACTCGTACGTCGCGAATCTTTTATCGGTACCGGTATTTTGCCGCAATCAGAAGAAGATTTATATAAAGTGGGCGACAATGAATATTTGGCGGGTACTGCAGAGGTGGCGATGATGGGCTACCATATGGATGAAATAATTCCGAAAGAGGAATTGCCAAAAAAATACATTGCATTTTCGCCGTGCTTCCGCGCGGAAGCGGGCAAGCACGGCGCTGATGTCAAAGGCATCATCCGCGTGCATGAATTTTTCAAAATTGAACAAGTACTTCTCTGCGAAGCAAGTCATGAAGAGTCTGTGAAGTGGCATGAAGAAATTACGGCGCATGTAGAACATTTGATGCAAACATTAAAATTGCCATATCACGTTGTCTTAAACTGCGGCGGCGATTTAGGGCTTGGTCAAGTCAAAAAATACGACATCGAAGCATGGATGCCGTCACAGCAAAAATATCGCGAGACCCATTCGTCATCATACTTCCATGATTTCCAAACACGACGATTGAATATTCGCTACAAAGATGCGGATGGTAAGACACGCTATGTGCATTCATTGAACAACACTGCATGTGCCACATCACGACTTCCTGCAGCAATTCTCGAAAACTACCAACAAGAAGACGGCTCGATTGTGATTCCAGAAGTACTCAGACCATACATGGGCGGGAAGACTATCATTACTAAAAAATAACATGGCTCAACGGCGCAATCTCGAATCGCCAGCGCTCATTGAAAAAAAACGCCGCTCACGCAGACGGAAAATTCGTATTTTCGTAGCACTTGCCGTTGTTGTGCTTGGTGGTCTTGTGGCGCTTACGCGATTGCCGGCTATTCACATTTATACGGTGAACGTACAAGGAGGTGAGTCAGTACAGACTACGGATGTGCAAATGTATATAGAGAGTCGTTTGGCAGGATATTACGCGTGGGTTATCCCAAAAAATAACAGCATCATTTTTTCTTTCACTCGTCGAGATAAGGTTACTAATGGAACACTCGCGACATTTTCACGACTTGAGACAGTGGATATTGCATTACCGAATATGAAAACAATGACGGTGTCTATCAAAGAGCGCAAGCCAGCAAATTTATTTTGTGTACCGACACCAAATGAGATGATTCCTGAACGGTGTTATTTTGTAGATGACCGCGGTTATATTTTTGATAAGGCGCCATATTTTTCGGGAAGTGCATATTTTAAATTTTATAATCCATCTATAACGGGAGACATTGTCACAGGACGTGTGCTTGACCCAGTTCATTTTACGGATGCGGAGACGATTATAATGTCACTCAAAGGAACATTACTTACTCCGACCTCATTTGTGGTGACGAGTGACAATGAAGCTAAGATTATATTAAAGAAAACATCGAACACACAGACTGATGCCCCATACATTTATATACGGGCCGATGTGCCAGCGTCTGGAACGGTAGACAATATTAAGGCGGCGCTTGCAAGTCCGGAATTTGCTGATAAGCTAAAGACCCACCAATCATCACTCTTATATCTTGATGTACGGTACCCTGACCAAGTGTATTTTAAATGGAATGATGGAACACCTAAACCAACAACAACCGAACCAGTTGTCGCAGCAACCACAAAAGTCCTCTAATGGTCCTATTCCTGTGAACACAGGACGGATAAATTTTTGGGACAATTTACCTACGCCGTTTTTTGCGCTTGCACCGATGGCAGATGTCACCGATGCGGCTTTTCGACAGATTGTAACCAAGTACGGCAAACCAGATGTCTTGTGGACAGAATTTGTGTCTGCAAATGGATTGGCGAGCCCTGGTCGGGAGGCGCTCTTGATCGATCTTATATTTGGAGAAAATGAGCGGCCAATTGTTGCGCAATTTTTTACAGCGGATCCGGAAAATATGTACACAGCTTGCGTGCTTGCACGGGAGCTTGGTTTTGATGGCATCGATATCAACATGGGTTGTCCCGACAAATCTATCGAGAAACAAGGCGCAGGTGCGGCGATGATGAAAACTCCAGAACAAGCAGTGGAGGTTATTCGCGCCGCAAAACGTGGTGCAGGTGATTTGCCTGTATCGGTGAAAACACGTATCGGATTTAACACCAACGAACTGCAAACATGGATTCCGCTATTACTCGCAGAAAATCTTGCGGCACTTACCATTCACGCACGAACACGCAAAGAAATGTCGAAAGTGCCGGCACGATGGGAGCATGTGAAGGAAGTGGTGGAGATGAGAAATAAGATGGGTGTTGCAACGAAAATTATCGGCAATGGCGATGTACGAGATTTGGCAGATGCGAAACAAAAAGCAAAAGAAACAGGATGCGATGGCGTGATGATTGGGCGAGCGATTTTTGGAAATCCTTTTCTTTTCTCTGAAAAAGAAGTCGTAGGAGAAGCGCGTAAAAAATCCTTCGGATTTTTTACGCGCTTGCTCATCTTGTTGGGTCTTCAAAAACCTCCCAAATACTGGCACGAAACATCTTCCCAAATCCCACTTGAAAAACGTCTCACTGTTTTTGTTGAACACGCGAAGCTTTTTGAGCAGCTGCTTGGCGGATCAAAAAGCTTCGCCATCATGCGCAAGCACGCCAAAGGGTATGTCCACGGATTTCCTGGCGCATCTGAACTTCGCACTAAGATTATGGAAGCAAATACGGCAGGGGAACTGGAGCTTGTCATCAGGTCATTTTTAGATAGTTGACAAATATCTATAATATGATACAATAGTCTTAATAAATTGTTGACCTATGAAAAATCTAAAAAGTATCAGCGCATTTGGCAAAGTTATTGTTTCAATAGTTGTGTCTTTTAAAAATAAATTGAGTACTGGTCGAAAACACAACATTTCAATGCTGGACAAGTTACTTAAAGAAAACAAAAAATTGATCAATAACCGCCACTGATGATACACACCACCGCTCACTGAAAACCGCTTTTCATTGAGCGGTTTTCTTTTACCTGCATACGTTTTTAAAAATTTAGGCGAGTTTTGATAAAATCAGCATGGCAGGTATAATTCTCTCCATGTCACACGTATCTCTCTACAGAAAATATCGCCCAGCAACATTTAAAGATGTCATCGGCCAAGAACGCGTGGTGTTGCCATTGGTTGCATCGCTTGCTTCTGGTGAAATCGCGCATGCGTATTTGTTGACGGGTTCACGTGGTGTGGGTAAGACGACGATTGCGCGCATCATTGCACACGAGCTTAAAACAAATCCAAACGATATTACTGAAATGGATGCAGCGTCCAATCGCGGCATCGATGATATCCGTGAATTGCGTGATGGTATCCGCACGTTGCCATTTGATTCCAAATATAAAATTTATATTCTTGATGAAGTACACATGCTCTCCAAAGATGCATGGGGCGCATTGTTGAAAACACTTGAAGAACCACCAGCACATGTGGTGTTTATTCTCTGTACAACCGAACTTGAAAAAGTGCCGGAGACTATTATCTCTCGCTGTCAGACATACAGGTTTACTGCGCCGACCGAAACGGTCCTCGCAAAACTTGCGACGGATGTTGCCAAAAAAGAAGGCTACACACTTGATACTGAAACCTCGGCGCTCATTGCAACACTTGGTGATGGTTCATTTCGCGATACGCTTGGTCTTTTGCAAAAAGTATTGACGAGTGCGGATGGCAAGAAAATAAGTATTGATGATGCTGCGAAAGTCCTCGGCGCGCCACAAGTGGAAGTGATAGAAACGTATATTACTGCGCTTGCGCAAGATTCACTTGATGATGCATTATCAGCGCTGCATAATTTTGAACAAGGTGGTGGCGATGCGGCACTTTTTGCAGAATTATTGCTCGGTAAATTGCGCCTCATTTTGGCAGCGCGCTATGCGAAAGGCTATTGGTCTACACTCA
>CALRCO010000028.1 GCA_943354645.1 Candidatus Nomurabacteria bacterium
CACTGAGGATTTACGACAAATTGGTGTCGATCTCGAAATAGAACAAGGAGAAACTGGTGATAAGATCATAACAGAAATCAATCGTTTTCCGTTACTGATGAATTTTTTGAAAGATTCCGTGCATGATTTTGTAGAAGAACAACCTCTTCCTCCAGAAGGAATTACTTTTTTAAAAAATCTAGTACACCAACTGATTGAAGAAATAAAAACATTGGCAACTAATAATACCCGCGAAGCAAAAGCAATATTATTTGACCGAACAATAGAAATAAAAGAAGTAATTAGTGTATATAAAGAAATAGATTTGAATAATCGGTATAACTTACTAGACGAAATAGCAAGTATTGAAGAATATTTACAATAATATGCTTAACCCTAAACTAAAACTAAATCCAAAAGTATGGAATGACGACGTCGAACAAGTACCAATTCGCAAAGGATTTGGTGAAGGACTTTTGGCTGCAGGCGAACTGAATAAAAATGTCGTTGCGCTCTGCGCTGATCTTACGGAGAGCACGCAGATGCATCTTTTCAAAAATAAATTTCCAGAACGATTTGTTGAAATAGGTGTTGCCGAACAAAATCTTGCATCAGTCGCGTCAGGTATGGCAGCAATGGGTAAGGTGCCGTTCATCTCAAGTTATGCAATGTTTTCTCCTGGACGAAATTGGGAACAAATCCGCACGACTATCGCATACAATGACCGAGGGGTGATTATTGTGGGTTCGCACGCAGGTATTTCTGTAGGTCCTGACGGTGGTACCCACCAAGCCATCGAAGATATCGCTATTACGCGCGTTATGCCAAATATGATGGTCATTTCACCCTGTGATGCTATAGAAGCTAAAAAGGCGACATTGGCGCTTGCAAAGCAAGGAAAGCCAGCCTATTTGCGTCTTGCACGCGAGAAAACAGGGATTATCACGACAGAAGAGACGCCATTTGAACTCGGAAAGGCGAATTTGGTCTATAATCCTGACGGTATTGCGCATGTCGGTATTATCGCAACCGGCGCACTTGTTCGTCATGCGATGATTGCCGCACAAAGTTTTGAGAAAAAAGGTGTCCGCGTCAAAGTGCTCAATATACACACCATCAAACCCCTTGATGTCGCCGCAGTTGTTGCACTCGCAAAAGAGACTGGCGGTAAAATCATTACGGTTGAAGAACACCAAAAAATAGGCGGCCTTGGCGGCGCCGTTGCAGAAACATTATCTGAACACTATCCATCACACATAATCCGCATCGGCGTCGATGATGTCTTCGGGCAATCAGGTACTCCAGAACAGCTCATCAAGTACTACCACATGGATGTGGAGGATATTAAAAAAGCAGTGAGTAAACTATTGAGTTAGTTTTGGGATGGTTTTTTAGGATCTGCAATTTTGTCGAGCTCTTTCCATGTGGAATCTAGTTGTTTAATACATCTTTCAAGAAAAGGAATATCGCTATTCTCAACAAGAGAACGAGCTTTCGGTAGTTTTTGTTTAAAATGTTTTACTCTATCGATAGCGTTTCCAAGCTGTTTAAGAGTATTTTCAAAATCTTCTTTATCTTTGTATGCCTTATTTTGAATTTTATTTCGCAAATTTGGGATTTGTTCGCTTAATCTTTCTAATGCACTTTTGATAAATGTATACTCTGTAAATCCTTTTTCTTTGGCGTACTTCTCCATTGCTTCTTCAAATGCTTTCGTCAGTGTAATATATTGAGTAATATAGTCTTCAAGTAAATACTGTATTTTTTCAGTTGTATCTTGATTTTCAAAATATAAATCAGCAAGACTTCTAAAATTAATCTCGTGTGTTTTTAATTCATCTGCAAAATTATCATCTTTTCCAAGATGCTCTGAAAATTCTTCTTCATTAAATGGAAATTTTCCTTCTTCGATATTCATGGTGATTTAAAAAACTTTTAACTTGTTTTTGCTTCTGGGTTGATTATATTCACCAGCGTATTCATTCGTGTTTGGTTTTCGTGAAGTTTCTTTTCAAGAAGAGGGATACGCTCACTTAAAATTTCAAAATCAGTATTAAGTAAGTTTATTTTTTCTTCAATGGTGAGTTTTTCTGTCATTCCTCGTGATGAAAAATCTACATCAACGCCCGCCCGCAATCGAGTAATATCTTCTTGTGTTTGATCAAGATCCTCTTGAGATTTTTCAAGTTTTTTATAATCATCACTCATCTTCTTGTTTACTGTATCAATTGTCTCTAGAAGTACTGCCGTTAACTTTTTCACACCTCCCAAACCACCTTTACTTCTCGGGGCAATATCAACTTTATTATCAACTTCAGTAATAGCTTTTTTGTACAAATTGTCCTGTTCAAGAACTTGTTGTCTATTTGCTAAAGTAACCAGATCGTCGACAAGAGTATTTTGCTTAATTTCTATCTCTCCTTTGGATAGATTCGAGTGCTGTGTATCAAAACTATTAATCTCTTGTATCTTTTGGTCTATCTCTTCTTTAAGTTTGACAATTTTCAACTCTATTTCCGAAGAATTTTTAAGTGTCAAGGTATCCAAGTTCGCACCATCAGCAAATACACCATCTACTTTTTTACTAAGCATATCTTCTATTTCTTCTGGATTTTCAGTGTGTAATTTTTGTGGCCCTTGAATTATTTTTTCTTCTTCCATATTATATTTCCTTAATCTTATAATCTTCAGGCGCCTTTGCGAGAAATTCCATGATTTTTTCTTGAGAGAGCAATCCTTTTTGTGCGCCGACATATTGGGTGACTGACATTGCATTGATCGGCGCCCACGTGAGCGCTTCCGCAAGCGTCTTTCCTAACGCTAAACAAGATGTAACCGTTGATGCAAATGAATCGCCAGCACCGGTACGTTCAAACGGTGTATGAGGATAAATTGTCATAAACCAACACGCACCGTTTATATCTCGTGCATATGCGCCATTATACCCATCCGTCATAACCACATTTTTTGGACCAAGAGCCGCAAGTCCTTCCATAAGCTTTTTGTGATCTGCTTCGGTTGTTTGCAGTATTCGCTGTGCTTCTTCGACATTACAGAAAAAGAGTTCGGTATTTTGATACACCGCTTTCAATTTTTCCGTGCCAAGTTCTATTTGAAATGTCCCTGGTTGAAAGGCGAGTTTGGTATCAGGATGCGATGCAATGTAGGAGACTACTTCATCATGCAAGTGAAGTGCGTGTTCACCAAGAGATGACAGGTAAATCCACTTCACATTTGGGACATCTGCAACGGACGTATACGCAAACGGTGCATGTTTAACTAAAATAGTACGCTCAACACCATACCAAAGCACATAGTGATAGTTGGTAGGGAAGCGATTATCTGTTTTTATGAAATTTGTTGCAACACCATCATGTTCGAGTGATGCAATACAATCTTTACCGTTTTGATCATCACCAATAGTAGAAATAAGTGCAGAATGTAAACCAAGTCGCGATGCAGACACAGCAGCATTTGGGCTATTGCCGACAGCATTCAAAACATCGACTGAATCGTATTCTATTTTGTCGCCAAATCGGACACAGAGCTCTTCAGGAATTTCATCGAGCTTCTTGTGGACATGCGCAGTCTTTAATTTAATAAATGCATCGACAACAACATCGCCGATAGCCAGAAAGTCGTAGTTTTGGTTTTCGTTCATCCGGATAGTGAAAAATGGCATTATTGGTTCGTGCCATCATTAATTAATTTGTTAAATCATAGGAAAGTTATAAAAATTCATTTATTCTCTCCAATGCCTCCGGCGATGCCATTTTCTACTACCGGATTCATGGGGATATTTTAGCATGGAATAGTTGAGTAAATAGGGGATTTGGATTACTTGACAAAAGTATTGTATATGCTATTATTTATGTAACCAAATTTAAAATAAAATGATAACAGATGTAATCAACGAGGATGTTTTTAAAACTCCTCATAAACACATTGCTTTTGCAATAAACACTGAAGGTTCAAACGACGGAGGATTTGCCGGACAAGTTACCAGCCGTTTTGTGCCAGAATTGGCCAATACGGGGGGGGTACAACTTGGTGAAATAAAAACAGCAAGTGCAAAAGGGAAAACTTTTCACGGGTTAGTTTGTCATTCTTTAAGTAAAGGATGGGAAAACGCACCGAAAATTATTACCGAATGCCTTGATAAAATCGAGATACCCGATAATGAACCAATTGCAATTGTGCTTATGGGAGCAGGAATGATTGGCACACTATCAGGCGCCGACCCGCGAGCAAATGTAAAAGCAATCCACGCATCAAAGAAAAATTGTATCCTTTACAGCCTGGAATACAGCAAGGTGGCTGTTGAGGAAGCAATAAAAAACTAAGTAATGGATTATTTAAGAGGACTGAAATTCAGTCCTCTTTTTTATTTCCATTTTTTATTTGCTATACTATCTCCATGACAAAATCACTTCGAGAATGCATTAACGACGCAACCGCGCACAATGTTGCCATCGGCCATTTTAATATTTCAAACTTAGAAGCATTGCATGCTATTTATGCAGCAGCAAAAAAACTAAACGTACCGGTCATTATCGGCGTATCGGAAAGCGAACAAGCATTTGTCGGACTTGAAGAAGCTGCAGCACTCGTGGGAACCATTCGCGAACGAGACAACTATCCAATATTTTTAAATGCTGACCATCACGCAAATTTTGAATCCGTAAAGAAATGCATCGATGCAGGATTTGACATGGTTATTATCGACGGTACCAAGTTGTCATTCGATGACAATGTTGCCGTTACCAAACAATGCGTCGACTACGCGCGTGAAGTTACGAAAGCTACCGGTCGCGATATTCTTGTTGAAGCAGAGCTTGGCTTTATCGGCTCTGGTTCTGTGATGCGCGATGAGATACCAGAAGGCGCGGGTGTACTGACAAAGCCCGAAGATGCGCAGAAATTTGTCACCTCAACAGGTATAGATCTATTTGCGCCATCCGTTGGCAGTATTCACGGGCTAATTAAATCAGGGAAGCCACACATTGATGCAGTGCTTGTTGCAGAAATAAAACAAATCACCGGCATTCCACTTGTCCTCCATGGCGGTTCAGGACTCCGCGATGAAGATTTTACCAATGCAATCAAAGCCGGCATCGCAATCGTCCACATCAACAGCGAAATCCGTCTCGCATTTCGAGACGCAGCAGAAGCATCCCTTGAAGCAAATCCAACAGAAATTACTCCGGCAAAATTAATGCAGCCAGCCATCGACGCAATAGAAAAAGTAGTAGAGAGCAGATTAAAATTGTTTAATAATATCGTATAGGTATGCTCTGGCTTGCACCATTTATACTCTTAATAACGTTCGAACTCGTTGCTGATATATTTGCAAAAGAGTGGACACTTGGACATCACGGATATTTTTGGATTTTAGCACTTATTTCATATTGTATTGGTAATTTCTTTTGGCTTTTTGCACTCAAAAATGGCACTGGTCTTGCTCGTGGTGCAATTATGTTTTCTCTCGCCTCCGAAATACTTGCTATCGGCGTTGCATTTTATTATTACCATGAACACATCTCCATCCACCAATGGATTGGTATCGGACTTGGTATGATCGCTCTTGGGTTCCTGTTCTGGGAATAAACTTGTTTTTTGTTTTTTCCTAGTCATGCGATAGAATAGAAGCATGGATTTCAAAACAGAACTAGCTAAATTTTTCAAAGGAGATATCGACACAACTGACGAGACACTCAGCAAGTATTCGCATGATGCGAGTATTTTTGAAATGCGACCACAAGTAGTGGTATATCCAAAAGATTCCGAAGATATTCAAAATTTGGTGCAGTGGGTAAATGACAACAAGCAAGCGCATCCGGAACTATCCATAACGGCACGTGCCGCAGGCACGTGTATGTCTGGTGGCCCTATCAATGAATCCATCATCATGGACTTCATGCGCCACATGAACAAAATTCATGAAGTGAAGCGCGTATCACCCTATGTCATCACCCCAATGTTTCCAACAGCGGAGCAATGCATTGTCACCGGTGAAGCAATTGTCGAACCAGGTATTTTTTATCGAGATTTTGAACCAGAAACAGCAAAACTCGGACTTGTGTTACCAACCTACACCGCATCAAAAAGTGTAAACGCGCTTGGCGGGATGATCGGCAACAATTCTGCAGGTGAACTGACCCTCCGCTACGGGCAAACGGCAGACTATGTGCGTTCACTCAACGTTGTCCTCTCTGATGGCCATGAATATATATTTCGTCCTATAACACGTCGAGAACTGTACACAAAAATCGCCCAAGTAGATCTTGAAGGACAAGTATATAAAAAGATTTTTGACATCATCAAAGAAAATGAACTCCTCATCAAAAGCGCTCGCCCAATGACCAGCAAAAATGCAACTGGCTACGGCATTTGGAATGTATTTCAAAAAGGGAAGACAGACGATGAAGATATTTTTGATATCAATCGCATTATTGTTGGCGCACAAGGAACCCTTGGTATTGCGACCAAAGCGACACTCGCGCTTGTGGATAAACCCACAACTTCAAAACTTGTCGTGGTTTTTCTGACCAAACTCGATAAATTGGGCGACATTGTTGATACCATTCTCACCACCAAACCGCTCACCGTTGAATCCTACGACGACAAGACATTTAAAATCGCGATGAAATTCTTTAAAGATTTTTTAAAGACAAAAGGGTTTTGGAACACAATTATGTTTGGTCTTTCATTTATTCCAGAATTTTGGATGATA
>CALRCO010000029.1 GCA_943354645.1 Candidatus Nomurabacteria bacterium
GAAAGATTGAAAATGAGATTTAAAATAAACGGCAAGAGGACAATAAACGGAATTCTTTTTTGCACGAAAAGCACAAAGACACGGCCAAAAGAAATCACAATGAGGATATACAAAAAGGTCCATACCGGACCAAAAAGCCACGATGGCGGTGACCATGACGGCTTGATGAGTGTTTGATACCAAGAATAAGTACTCATGATGTTACTATACCATGCTGTCTATTACCCTCGTAATGAATATAAAAACTGTGCTAAACGAAGTATGTCATAAGGAAATTCTCCCGCACAATAATCATAAATTGGTTTTAATAAATCTGCTCCGAGTGAATCCATCGCTTTATGAATAGTACCAATGTCAGCAAGTGTTTTTGGATCAGTTGGCACGAGGTGTGCAAGTTCATGTTTAGCTATCTTTTTTGACGCAAGTAATTGTTGCGCATGATCAATAATGGTTCCCTGTTTTAAATTTCGTAGTTCGGCAATTTCGGCAATGGTTTTTTTATCTTTCAAATGCGCAAGAGTAACCTCTACTGTCGGTACTTTTTTTACTTTTTGGCGGAGGGACAACGCCTGCCCGCCTTTCTCTGCTCGTACTTCATCTGCCGAACTTTCTTCTTGCCACGTCCCACCAAGCGATGCGATAAAATTTTTATGCATTTTTATAAGTGCTTCTTTATCTAATTGTGCAAACGCACCTTCTGCCTCAAGAGAATTTGTACGAAATTTTCCGTCTTGTTTTAAAATTTCTGGATGCACTTGAAGTGCTTGTGCATTGATACCGAGTAAATACAGTCCTGAGAGTCTGCGCACACGAGAAAGTGCGACATAGCCTTGGCCGTATTCAAATACTTGCGACAAATCCATCACCGCAGCATCGAGCGACATGCCTTGTGATTTGTGGACCGTCATCGCCCAAGCAAGTCGAAGCGGCAACTGGGTAATACTTGCTTTTATTTTGCCGTTTTCTTCAAGTGTCCAATCCATCGGCTCCACCGTCACGCGCAACCCATTCCTGGTCTTCACAATTGGATAATCCGTAAACGACGCAAAATCAACGACGGTGCCGAGCGTGCCATTCACGTATCCTTCTTTTTGATTATTTTTGGTGAACATCACCGACGCGCCTTTTTTCAGTACCAATTTTTCCGGCGACAAACATCCTTTCATAAGCGACGCAACGACCACATCACGACCGTACGAGGTCATAGGATACGTATGTGATTTCTCTTCTATTTTTAAAAGCGCATCATTATTCACTCTATCAACATCCATATTATGAGAAAACAATCTCGTAATATCTTCTGGAATTTTTGCTTGCTGTTGTCGCTCTTGAATAATTGCTACATGATCTTCGTCAATCGTATTTGCACGAATTGCAGAAAGTACGGAAAGGAATTCTGCATCATCTTGACGATGCTGTTCGGTCAGATAACACACCACTGGTTTTGCACGAGCCCACGCAGATGATTGATATGCAAATCGAGCCCCATCCGTTCCCTCATGTGCGGTAAATAATCCCGTTTCCATATCAAAACTTGCTTCATCGCGCTCATCAATGGTAATTTTTTTTGATTGCTGTCTGTGTGATTCTCTTTTTTCAATCGGTGGTAATTGAAAAAAGTCTCCGACAAAAATAACTTGCAACCCACCAAAAGGTTCAACAGATTGTTTAATCGCACGACATACAGCATCCACCATGTCGAGCATATCCGGCAAAAGCATAGAAATTTCATCAATAATAAGTACGCGCGTTTTATTTACGCGCTTCACCACATATTCACTCGTTGCAATTTTATCGAGATCATAGGCAGTCAGATGATCTTTAATACCAAGTCCACTCCATGAGTGAATCGTCATCCCACTAATATGTGTCGCAGCAATACCTGTAGATGCAGTAATAGACGGCTCAACGCCACGATTACGCAAATACCGTACATACGCATTAATTGTATGACTTTTACCTGCACCTGGTTCTCCTGTGAGAAATACATTTGCGCCAGTTTTTAAAATAGTAAGCGCTTCTTTTTGCGTCATGAGTAGCAGTGTACCATTTCTTAATTAAATGAATGCGGTGAGGGCACAGGGATTGATTTATATTCCACTTCTCGTGCGCTTCCCCCGTATCGAAAACCGAGCACAACAATTCCTCCAAGTAATGCAAGTGCGCCAATTGTTTTAAGTATCTGCAACATATTATTTAAACATACCTGCTGTTGTCAGTGGCATATATGAAAGCGGATCAAGATATGCGTTTGTTGGCGCTGTTGGTTGTGTCAATATTTTTCCTTTGCAAGAAAAACTTGGTTTTGGTGATGCTTCAACAGCGTCACCGACATACATACTTATATGTAAATGAGGTGCTGTTGAACGTCCTGTATTGCCACTATACGCAATAACCGTACGAGCAGTAACTCTATCCCCTTTTTGCGCTTTGATGAGCGACAAGTGTCCAAACGCAGCAGCTAAGCCATTGTCGTATTTAATAAGCACCCACTTACCAAACGAGGCGCCTTTACATTGGACGTCGGTATCTCCAGCGCCCATTACCACGCCGTTTGCCATTGCGTACACTGGCGTACCCACCGATGCACGAAAATCAGTTCCTGAGTGTGATCCTGATGCATATAATCGGACAGCATCCACCGTCTTTCCAAACATTTGCGTAACTAGCACTTGATCAAGTGGCCACCCAAGTACACGAGAACCACGTGTTGGAAATTTGGATGGATCAAGCACATACTGCAATCGTGATTCATAATTTTGCATTTCTGCTTCAAATGCTTTGACGAGTGAGGCTTTTTGATTTACTAATGCCTGATAGTTGGATTGTTTATTTTGCGTCTCTTTTAAAAGACGATTTTTTTCAGCAGCGTTCGCATCAAGAATTTTTTTCTGGTCACCAAGAGTACCTTGTAATTCGAGTAAATCTTCTTTTGCCAACTCTTGATCTGTCCTATCTGCAAGTAGTCCTGTTTTTATTACCCGTACATCATCAGCATGCTGTTTGAGTGATACTTGTACCACATTGATGCGATCAATACTATTCCAAACATCAGTCATCGTTCGTCCTCCCAAAAGAGACGCGGTGATATTGGCACTATCGAGTTCATTAATTTCACGCACTGATTGTTTAAGTGCTTCTTTGTTGTAATTAAGTGATTTATCTTTTTGTGAAATTTCTCCTGAAAGACTTTTTATTTTTGTATTCGCATTTTCTATTTTTTTCCCCGTAAGGGTAATTTCGAGCGTGAGTTTTTTACGGTTCACATCAAGCTCTTTGATTACCGTCTGCAACGTATTAGATGATTTGCCGAGCACATTTAATTCACTCTGATAGCTTGCGATTTCTTGCTGTAATTGTTCGATAGAATCAGCACGCAAACTTATCTGATTGCGTAATTCTTCTGCTGTCTCAGAAACCGCATGAGAAAAAAAAGGTGTTAAAAGAACCAATAAAGAAACAATGATGAGGGCATATCGAGGCCGATGTGTCATCCGTTTATTTTACTACAAAAGAGCGATTACTGCTTGAATACGCGCTGTGGATGCGTCTTTGCCGAGAATAGAGAGAAGCGTAAAGGGATCCGGACTTCGATCACGTCCAGAAAGTGCATAGCGGAGCGGATGGAGAAAGGGTCCACGGGAAACTTCACCAATAAGCGCCATAATAGTTTCTTCTGTCTTTGATTTAGTAAATGCATCCTCCGGAACTGCACCAAGTGCGAGTAGTATATTTTCTAAATTTACTTTTGCATCACTGCGCGATTGTGTTTTGAAACAAAGTTGTTCTGGATTAATAGATGGTGCATCAAATAAATACACAAGTTCCCCATCGTCGTGCATGGATTTTAATTCGCCGAATGTTGCAAGTCTGTCGCGGAGCATCGGCATCAAGCGCGGGAAAATTTCGGAGAAATTTTCCCGCGCCTTCAAATCCTCCGGAAACCATTCCTTTGCTTTTTCCGCGAATACTTTATCAGATAACTTTTTCATGTGTTCGCGGTTGTACCAGAGCAATTTTTCAACACCGAGTACTGCACCACCTTTTTGGACTTTCGCTAAATCAAATGCCACCGTGAGTTCATCTTTCGTAAATAGTTCTTGCGGGGTTCCTGGATTCCATCCAATCATCGCTGACGCATTTAAAATTGCTTCAGGTAAATATCCCATATCACGATAATCAGTTACAGGAAGCGCGCCTTTACGTTTTGATAATTTTTGTTTGTCTTCACCGAGCACGAGCGGCAAATGCGCATAGATAGGCGTCGGTGCCCCAATGGCACGCTGTATCAAAATTTGCCGCGGCGTATTTGACGTATGATCTTCGCCACGAATGACATGCGTAATGCCTGCATCAAAATCATCAACAACGACTGCGAGATGAAAGAGTGGCTCATTGATATTTTTTGCAAGGACAAAATCGCCGAGATCTGTCGTATTCATGCTCACATGGCCACGAATGAGATCATCAAAGGCAACATCGATATTTGGATTCTTAAATCGTATGATTTCTTTTATGACACCACTACCATCTTTTGCCTCCTCTTTTGAAATATATGCATGGCCATCCGCAATCATTTTTTCCAACACTTCCTTGTGTCTCCCAACATTTTCTGATTGACGAACAAATGTGTCATGCGAGAGACCAAGCCACTCGAGTGATTCTAGAATATTATCTTCGTATTCCTTTTTAGATCGTTCGCGATCGGTATCTTCAATGCGGAGCACAAATTGCCCGCCCGTATGTTTTGCGTATAGATATGAAAAAATCGCCGTCCGGTAACTACCGATATGAAGCTTTCCTGTTGGTGATGGTGCGAAGCGAGTAATGACTTTTGACATGTAAACAATATAGCAAAATAAGGCGTTTTTGGGGATGATTGACAAAATGGCTATTTATATGCTATAATACTAGCAAAGTTCCAATGAACATCCTCCATTGGGAAAGATCGCCTTTGATAAGGGTTCTTCCATCTTAGAGGAAAAAATTCATTACAATGACATACCAAAATACTTACTTTAACCGAGAAAATTATTCAGTGACTAATGCCATACGCAAATCTTCGTACGAAGGATTAATCAAATCAATCACAGAAGCAGAAGCGATGAAATTACGACACATCGAAGGTCAGATAACTATTGCAACATCGGTGTTTATGCCTTGTTTGATAGAAAAAGTGCCACATACATTGCTTTGTAAAAAAGAGACTGACTTCGGCCCCTCAACAGGAATCCCTTGTGGTAAGATGAAATCGATTGACAGAAACTTTTTCGACACTGCAATAAGAGAAGTCCTAGAGGAAACGGGTATTTCTATTAAAAAATTGGAATTCTTATTTGCTGGTGAATTTACTTCAAGTCTTCCTGGAATACGCCACTACAAAATATCCCTTATATCTGAAGATTGTAGTGCGGAACCAAAATTAATTGGTGCTCCTGACCAAGGAAAAATAAAAGGTCATCAGCGTGTTGTTATTGATGATGCACTGCATACAAAAATAACGAAACACACCGTTGGTGCAATCGGTTATTTTATTGAAAAATTAAAAAATCGTAATGAAGATTACGGGTGGGCATTAATGAATACCTGGTATCCGGATAAATTCCCAATGCTATAATCGGTAGCAACATTTTTAAAGCCGTTCCAACTATGGAACGGCTTTTTATATAGCTTGACAATATATGTATATATGATATAATGATTCTAAACCAATTAAAATCATGAAAACGACTATTAATGTACTCATTAATGCAGGTTCCCAAGGAACTCATAATTTCTATAAAACTTTTAACGAATTACTTCCTATTCCAAAAGAGATAGCATCCCCAGCGGGAACAGTCCCTGTAATAAATTCAATATTTAATGCAGATGCAAAAACTCTCATCATTCAAGTAATCGTTAAAATTAACGAAAGTCAATTATCGCAAATAAAATCGAGTTTTAACAATCTTGGTTGGGAAAAATAATAAATACAACATCCTAAAAACCACCGAATATCGGTGGTTTTTTATATTTCTATTCGGTATGTGCAAGCGCTAGTTTAAATATTTCATCTGCAATCAAAAGCGCAGCGTCAGTACGCGCAAAAGCAAACGATGCAGTTTTCATTTTGGTCATAAGTGCTTCATCTCCACTTATACGACGAACTTCGGATGCAAGAATATGTGGCGTAAGATTTGCTTCTTCAATCACTTCGCTAGCTCCAGCGCGCGCAGCAGCAAATGCATTTTTGCGTTGATGATCACCATGCGAATGCGAAATCGGAATAAGTATTGATGGCACGCCCCATGATGCAATTTCAAAAATCATTGAACCCGCACGAGAAATCACTATCTTTGCATGCGAACCAATTGCTTTCAAATTTGGTCCGGCAATATACGCAAGCGGTACATAGCGAGCGCGGAGTGCAGGATCTTGCACCAACACCGGCAGCTGCTGCACAATCAGATCAATATTTTTTTCGCCTGTTTGGTGCACGACGGTGTACGAGGTGAGTAAATCCGCAAGTGCTTCCATGACTAC
>CALRCO010000030.1 GCA_943354645.1 Candidatus Nomurabacteria bacterium
GATGACGCCGCGAAAGTCCTTGGTGCACCACAAGTAGAAGTGATAGAAACGTATATTACTGCACTTGCACAAGATTCGCTTGATGAAGCATTGTCCGCGCTGCATAATTTTGAACAAGCAGGTGGGGATGCAAGTCTTTTTGTAGAATTATTACTCGGCAAGTTGCGTCTCATTTTGGCCGCACGCTACGCGAAAGGATACTTTGCTGAGTTGAAAAAATCGCACAGCGAGCGCGAAGTGTCCTTTGCTGAAAAATCCGCCGATACCAAAAGCCCTCGCCTTACCTCAAAAACGCTTGAACTTTTCCTTGCCGCATCCCAACAAGTAAAACATTCTCCGGTCCCGCTTCTCCCCCTCGAGCTTGCAACAATGGAGCTTTTCAACATACAATAATCATAAGGTATATAGAATACAGGTTATAATACTTGTATCATACCTTATGATTAAAAAAGAAGAGGAAAAAAGAAAAGCGATCTTGATGCGAAAACAAGGCAAGACCTATACTGAAATTCTTGCGGTGATTCCTGTTGCAAAATCAACCCTCACGCTCTGGCTTCATAATGTCGGTATGGCTATTCATCAGAAGCAACGAATCACTGACGCAAGAATCGCCGGACAGAAACGAGGTGCCTTAGCAAAGCACAATATTCGTGTAGCACTTCAAAAGAAAATAATAAATGCTGCTAAATCTGAGATAGGGTCTATTTCTAAACGGGAACTCTTTTTGATGGGTGTTATTTTGTACTGGGCTGAAGGGTCAAAGGAAAAAGAATGGTATCCTGGGTCGCGATTGATCTTTAGTAATATGGACCCACACATGATCCGGGTATTTTTGAAATGGCTTACAGATATAGCCAAAGTGCCTAAAAATATGATAGGATTCCAAATATATTTTCACAAAGACCATAAACGAAGACTTGAAGAGGTTATTGATTATTGGCAGAAAATAACCGGATTTCCAAGAACATCTTTAGAAAAAGTATATTTTAAGACCAATAAAATCAAGACGACAAATAGAAGAAATATTGGCGACCAATATTATGGATTATTGCGAATCATAGTGGGTCGAAGCTCTGGACTTGTCCGCAAGGTTGCAGGGTGGACGGAGGGTATAGTAGAAGGTATGTAATATGTCATGTGTGTAAAGCTGGGGTATCGTCTAATGGTCGGACTCCTCCCTTTGAAGGAGGCTATCGAGGTTCGAATCCTTGTACCCCAGCTTTGAACAGATGATGTTGGATTTTTAACGGAAATCGAAAATAAGAGGCCTCCCAAGCCTTTAATCGAGATTCGAATCCTTGTACCCCAACCGAGGAGGGTTATCACATGCTAATTAGAGAGGGAACTGATATAATAATTATTATGAAAAAGAAAATATTAGTTCTTTCTTTTATGGTAGCTATAGTGGTGTTTTTTTGTTTTCTTTTTTTTGTATCTATTTCACATGCTTGTGCGTGCACGGTAACATTCGATGGCGGTGGTGATGGACACTCGCTTAGTGATGGTGATAACTGGGACACCGATGCTGAGCCTTCTGTTTCAGAAGATGTAATTATTCCCGACGGATTTGATGTTGATGGTGTTGCATCAAATGCTTATTTTAGTCTTAATTTTTATGGATTGTCAACACTCGGAGGGACTGTTATTGGTGACGTTGTTTTTAACGAAAGTAGTCGAAACTACGGAACAATTACGAGTGGATATACGGTGACTTTTAATGATGATTCAATGAATGTGCGTGCTATCAATGGTGCTGTAATTTTTAACGGTTCGAGCCTCAATGCTACTAATTCTGGGATCACGGGTACAATTACCTTCAACGACTCGAGTCAAAATTATACCGTAGGTGTTGTCACTGGTGATGCCACTTTTAACGATAATAGTTTTAACAATAGTGGTGGTGTTGTTTCTAATGATGCTATATTCAATAACTCTAGTTATAATAGTGGTACTGTTTCTAATGATGCAACTTTTAATGATACAAGCTTTATGGAAGGGGGTACTGTTTCTGGTGACGCTGTGTTTTATAATCTGAGTTACACACATCTCTCTACCATCCATGGTGGCGCTATTTTTAATGACCAAAGTTATAGTAATGGTAGTACTGTACTAGGAAATGCTGTATTTAATAATACTAGTTACAACAATGGCAACGTATCTAGTGACGCCACGTTTAATAATAGTAGTCACAATGATACCACTGTTGATGGTGATGCAACTTTCAACGATACCAGTTCTAACTTGGGTACAGTAAATAGCGATGCTACTTTTGCTTGTACTGCCACTAATTCCGGCACCGTTATTGGTACTGTAATGCAGCTTGTTTGTGGTAGTAGTCATTCTTCTAGTGGGACAGCAGCTATTGCTCGATACGATAATCTAATCAATATGGGGAAAATTATCGAAGCTGAGCAATTTAAGAACGAATTTCCAAATCAATTTTCACCGGTAATTATTAAAGAAACTTCTGTATTAAATTTAAATACTGAAATAAATTTATCAGGTATTCCAAGATGTTTAATTTCGTCGAATTTAAAAGTGGGTAGTACTGGTGAAGAAGTTAAATGTCTACAAAACTTTTTAAAAGTAGTCCCGTCAGCAACAGGATTTTTTGGACCAAAAACTAAAGGAGCGGTGGTATTATTCCAGAAAAATCATCCGCCACTTAAACAAGATGGGGTAGTGGGACCACTAACAAGAGCGAAATTAAATTATTAAATTTATGAAGACATACAACTGGTACTCACAATTAGTTAAACCCTCATGGGCACCACCGAGCTGGCTTTTTGGGCCGGTGTGGACGGTGCTCTATGCAATTATTGCCATTTCTTTCGGCGCGGTGTTTTATAAAGCATTCACCAAGCAAATTCCGTGGATTGTGGCCCTGCCTTTTGCGCTCAACCTCCTTTTCAACTTTGCTTTTCCGCCAATACAATTCCGTTTGGTAAATAATTTCCTCGCATCAATCGATATCCTGCTCGTCGTCGGCACGCTCATCTGGGCACTCTATGCCGTCTGGCACAATGTACCGTCACTCCGTTGGGTTGTGTATGCCAACATCCCATACTTACTCTGGGGGACGTTCGCTACTTGTTTGCAATTAACCATAACGTATTTGAATAGATAATTTGAATAATGAAAGACAGCATAAAAACAATAATCCTCTAATATAAATTTATGCACTATGTCTACATACTCCAATGTGCCGACAAAACACTTTACGTCGGTTCCACGAATAATTTGGAGAAGCGATTACATGCACACAATAATTTGAAAAGCGGTGCGCATTATACAAAAATTCGCCGGCCGGTTATTTTGAAATATTCAGAAAAAGTGAAAACCTATGCAAAAGCGAGAAAAAGGGAGGCCGAACTCAAGGGGTGGCGTAGAGAAAAGAAAACACAACTTATAAACAGTAACAATAAAAAGAATTAAAACAGCTAGGTACTGAGGCGACCACGCCGAACGTAGTGAATTGAAACGATTATCTCGCACAGAAAAAATACAATTGTGCAAATAACAAAAATACATAGAAAGCATTAAAACATGGGGGTTTATCCCCATTTTTTAATTGTAAAAACAATAGGATACGTCATAATGTAATTACTCATTATGTTTTTACTTCCGAAAAACTATTCATTTCGATTAATGCGTGACAAAAAATTTCAACAAATTGCACGCAGTGCTATTTCGAAACCAGTAAAAAAAGGGATTGAGGCAATAGCGCAATCTCAGAGATCTCTCCCAAAGAAAACTGATGGCGACAAGCGTGCGTTTTTCAAAGTAGCGGGGATTGCTGGTGCGGGGCTTCTTGCATCGCAATTACTTCCCCACAAAGCGGAAGCGTTGATCATGGGAAGCACACCTGCAGCAAATGTGGTTGGAGTAAAAAACTCTTCAGATGCACGCATTGACCCTGCAACCGAGACAACGCTTGCGGCAATAAAAACACAAACTGACAAATTTACCTTTAGCGGTAGCAATCTTCTTACCGAGTCCTCAGGTGGTGGTGGCGGTGCTGTCACGGTTAATGATACGACGGATACACAAATAAATCCTGCAACAGACGATAGTGCAATGTTGTTGCGCCGTTTGGTCAAACAGTCTGATTCGCTTGCTGTTGTCGACTCCGCACAGCGTCAAAAAGTAACCGTCGACTCATTTACGGCAGGTTTGGCACTTCCAACCGTTACTGCTGTTGGTACCGTTACTACAGTTACTACAGTTACTACGTGTTCTACGGTTACCTCAGTAACAGCAGTTGCTTCAGTTACCGCGCTTGGAGGTGTTGATGGACGGTATCTATTTATTGATACAGCACGCAATGCGTCTGCAAATGGCATTAGAAATAGCTTAGTATTCTCATAATTTTATGGCAGTCACCAATAATCTAAAAGCACAAGTCGATTTACCGGTTTGGGAGTGGTGTCGTTTTGCACCAACGGCAACTGCTGCGCTTTCAGGTCTTGCAACTTCAGATGATGGACTTAATCGGTTCATGTATTATTTGACGACGTCTTCATTCTACAGATACGATACATACGCTGATTCATGGCAACAGCTTGCGACACCGATCACTACCCCTGTTACCGTACTTTCACTTAGATATACAGGACTTCGTGGATTTCATGGAAGAGTATTGAGTGCTACTGGTACCACAATACAAATTCCGGGACTTCGTGGTCCGACATTAAACGGTAAGACACTGAGAATCACCTCAGGTACTGGTATGGGGCAAGAGCGTGTACTTACGTATACTGGTGAGACAATCCATGATATGGGCGTTATTACGTCGACAACAACAGCAAACCTTGGAGACTCAACAAAGAAGTGGAAGTTTAACCAATGGGCAGGGTATATGGTGGGTATTACCTTCGGTACTGATGCGACGCAATACAAGAAGATTTTATACAACGATACGACGACACTCTATATCCAAGATGCAAACTTGCAACCTCACGATCCATGGAACAACCAGATATTTGCAGCGGTTGCTCCTTATGCACTTCCAGTAACGACGGCGGGATCGCAGGCGCATTATCAGATTATTTCAAGCTCGTATTCAGTCTCCTCGTGGACAGTCACTCCTGATTATCGATCAAAATTTACCACGACAACAGGCGGTATTTATTTGGTTTCATCTGCTGCGGGGGCGCCATTTTTTACCCTCCAATATTACGACATCATTCACGACTCGTGGCAGACAAAAACCTGTAATCAAGGTTTGATTACCGCTGCGCTTGGTACAGATTCTACACTTGAACGTTTAGCAAAAACGGGTACTGCGTTTTTATCTTCTACGGCAACTGCTGGTGCTGCGCGAACATTGACGGACTCCGTACAGGCAATGACGGTTGATCGATATCTAAACTATCGTATTTTGATCACTGGAGGCACTGGTATTGGGCAGAGTCGAAGAATAATTTGTAACACCGCGACTGTTTTTACGGTAAATAAAGCGTGGGATACAAACCCTGACGCAACATCAACATACGAAATTTGGGGTGATTACGACAAAGCATTTTTATCTGGAGGTGCTGCGGCGGCACTCTATGCATATTCACCGGAAAATGATTTTTGGATGCAAGGAGGAGATTTTGATGACGGGGTTACCAACAACATCGCCGTAACGATGAATGGATGGAAACCTGTCGGTGTTACCACTGGTGCCAGAATCGCGGCGGGTGTTACTGCAGTGAATGCTACTCCTACAGCAGCAGGAACTGGGTATCTCGTTGGGGATATTCTTACGTGTTCAGTTGGGGGTACAGGTGCTCGTGTTATTGTGACCGCAATTACCACGGCTGGTGGTGTTTCAACTATTGAACTTGTTGCTTCAGGTACGGTCACTGGATTTACTACAGGTACTGGTAAAGCAATCACTGGTGGTACAGGATCAGGTTGTACGATTGAAATCACGTCTGTCGGAGCAACGTGTCTTATCACTACTGCTTCTGCAAACTGGTTTAAAACAGGGGATTCGGTTACGTTTTCTGGATGTTCAGATAGTGCGTACAATGCTGCACATACTATTCTTGGTGTCGGTGCTACAACGACATTTGATGTTGCGACGTCTGCTGCAGGTTCTATGGCTGCGTCGAACTCACAATCGACGACGGTAATTGTAGACCCAACAAAAGCATGGACGACAAACGAACATGTGGGTAAACTCGTGCATCTCTCTGTTGCTGGTACTGCACCAACGGCACAGATCAGATGGATTACGGCAAACACAGCAACAACACTTACCGTTGCAACGATCATTGCGGGTGTAAACGGAACGTCGAAATATCAAATTTATGACGCAAAAGTATTTGGTACGGATAACCAATTCAAACCTGCAACGATGCAAAACTGGGGGCATGCATCAAGTGGTTCACTCACAACACTTGTCGATTCTTCAAAAAACTGGGTTGTGAACTGTTGGAACGGATACAAGCTTCGTATCGAATCGGGAACTGGATTTGC
>CALRCO010000031.1 GCA_943354645.1 Candidatus Nomurabacteria bacterium
GCTGATATTGAATCTGAGACAAAACAATTTCCTGTCTTTCACTTCACACCACATCAATTTTGGTCTTTTGTGCCAGGGCGAACACAAAGTGAATTTGAATACTATCAAACACTCAACAAAGAAAAAGTGCATGCCTACACTATTGTTGGTGGAGAAACAATGTTGGATAAAGACGTGAAAAAAATACTTGCGTCTCTATTTCATCAAGTCCATTTAGATGCAACTGTTTCGTTTAATCGTCGCGACCATATCTCAGCAATCGGACCATACGTCGTAATAACACGCATTTCAAAAACACTCGCAGAAAAAACAGACGAGCTATATGAAAAAATTACTGAAGAATCTTTATTGAAAGAAAACTTAGCAGGCTTATTTAAAAATCCGGGTTCAATAATCATGATCGTGGAGCACAATGAATCCAAAGCTAAAAAATTGCGTAAAATGATGGCAAAAAACTTTTATATTCCATCTGAACTTAAAGAAAAATTTGATTTGTTTTAAACCTGTTGAAAAGCATATTCACTGTTGTTTGAAAAATCGATATACTGAATGAAAATTTTTGCTTATGAAAACATTTTTGTTCTTTGTCACCGCAAGCTTTTTTGCATTTGTCGCAGAGGCGCAACGACTACCGTACCAAGTATTTAAAATAAATACACCACCAGAACTCATTCATTGTGATTGCCCTCGCGACACTACTCCACAAACCATCTATAAATTCAAAGCGTTGGGAAGCGACACTCTTGTTTTTATTGGAGGATTTTTATTACGATGCAAGAAATCCTGCATGGACCACCTGTATATACAAAAGAAAACAGGCGAGTGGCATCTAGTCCTTTCTGCAAATGACATTTTTATTTATACGCACATAAAATATGCATACCTGCGTGTAGATGACAAAAAGTACTATCGGCTCATGTATGATTCACTAGAATTAATACCTGTTAAAGAAGCGGTATTTACGCATGATTGCAAAGGTGACATCAAGTACAAGAGACCAGAAAAATGACACGCACCGGTTCAATTTGTTTCAAATTGAACCGGTATTTTTTATACAAGATACGCTCATGCTACCCATGACACGATGTGGTGTTGGGGGTATAATACATTCCATGTCCGAAACCCAAACAATCATCCAAAGCCTTGGTGCCTTATCCTATGTGGGCATTTTTGGTGTTTCAATTCTTGCAAATGTGGTGATCCCTGTACCAGAAGAAATCGTCCTCCTTGCGCTTGGTTTCCTTGTGGGTACAGGACAAGTAAACGGCTATCTCATTATTGGGATTCTTATTGCTGGGCTTTTTATCAGTGATTTCTGTATGTATTACTTTGCTAAGAAAAAATTCAAATTTGTAAATTTCTTTTATGAAAAATTCTTTGCAAAACGCCTTGCATCAAAACGCGACTGGCTCGAATCTCATATCCCTGAAGTTGTTTTCTTTTCCCGGTTTATGATCCAGCTACGATTCTTGGGACCATTTCTTGCCGGGCAAACAAATATGCCAACGAAGACATTCATAAAATACAATCTTTATGCGCTTACTGTCTACGTGCCATTTTATATTCTCGTCGGTTTTTATTTTCAAAATCGAATCGAAGTAATCTCAAGTGGTATCGGTATTGCACGCAATATTATTATTATGGCAGTAGCGCTCATTGTGCTTTTCTCAATATCAAAATTTGCGCATGATCTTATCTTTGGTGGCTATATTCTCTCGAGAAAGGGGATGCCGGAAGAAAAAACATGGATTCCGTACTTGTATAAGATAAAAAAGTAAGGGACTGGTAGTAAGTAGCTGGTAGCTAGGGATTCGAACAAAACACAAAACGTGTGGCAGGCGGAGCCTGCCACGCTTTTTTATTGTTAGATTATTGTTTCATAAATTTCGAATCTGTTTTTAAAAACTTTTGTAATTTTGGTGAAATGACCGCAATACAATAAGGCTGATTCGGATTTTTCGCATAGTAATCTTGATGATAGTCTTCTGCTTTATAATAATCACCGAGTGGGGAAACGGTCGTGACAATCGGTTCTTTAAAATGCACTTGCACTTCTTTGATCACTTTCTCAATAATTTCTTTTTGTGATTCGTTTGTATAAAAAATTCGCGATGCATATTGTGTACCGATATCTGCCCCTTGCTGGTTGAGTGTCGTCGGATCATGGACTTCAAAAAAGACACGCAGAATATTTTCCAAATCTATTTTTGTTGTATCAAATACAACTTTCACCACTTCTGCATGACCCGTTGTGCCGTCGCACACCTGTAGATATGTCGGGTTCGGCATGGTGCCGCCCGTGTACCCACTTTCAAGTGATATCACTCCAGCAACTTTTTTGTAAATTGTTTCAATGCACCAAAAACAGCCACCGCCCAATATTATTGTTTCTGTATTTTCCATATTTCAATTTTATCACGCAAATAAAAAACCCCACCATTTAGGTGGGGTTTTAAGTTTTTTAATGTCTATGCAACTAAGCAGAGACAAGAGATTCTTCTTTTTTATCAGAAGATTTTTTTAGTACTTCTTTTTCGTTTGTGTAAATAACAGGTTTCTTCTCTTTTTTAGTACCTTTGAGGGTATTAAAATAGACGAACGCGGTCAAGCCAAAAATAACGGCCATGGCCAATAGAAATCCTGGTTCTTTTAGAAAAGAAGGCACAGAATTCATCCCTGGTTTAACGATAAAAAAGTACGCACCGACACTGATCACAGCTGTCGCTACTACTGCCAACATGATTTTTTTAATCATAAAAGAGCTACTGGGGTTTTATTGATGTTTTAAAATGTACTTTAGATTCTATTTATAGCATAAATACCATAAAAATGCAATAGTCTGGTGTGGAAGTGGTATTTTACCCTTATATACGAGCGTTTTTTGCGGATTTCCCGGTAGTAGAGCTTTAGCTAAAGTCTCACTACCGGGTTTTTTTGAAATCCAGCATAAGTGGGCAATGATCTGACCCAAAATAGTCGGTGAGAAAAGTAACATCGGCAACTTCAGCGGCAATCCCAGGAGTGGCAAAGAAATAGTCGATCCGCCAACCCACATTGCGGGCTCGGGCGCCTGTTTTCATGTCCCAGTAGGTATAGGCATCCTTTTTGTCGGGATAGAGAGAGCGAAATAGATCTACATACCCATGAGCGACCACGTTGTCGAGCCATGCACGTTCAATAGGCAAAAACCCCGTATTTTCTTCATTTTCTTTTGGTCGTGCCAAATCCATCGCTGTATGAGCTGTATTGATATCGCCACAAAATATCACTTCGCGGCCTTTTTTCTGTAAATCATCCACATATTTTAAGAAAAAATCATAAAACTCTAATTTATATTTCAATCGTTCCGGCCCACCGCCACCATTTGGCCAATAACAGTTGATGAGCACAAAGGTACCGTAGTCTGCAACAAGGGTACGACCTTCTAAATCAAACTTCTCATTACCGAGCTCACTCACGCGCATTGGTTCTTCTTTAGAATAAATACCGACACCACTGTAGCCTTTGCGCGCTTTTGAATACGCAAAATACGAGGTGTATTTTGGAATATATCGCACATCATCAGGAAGCTGGTCTGGCTCTACTTTTGTTTCTTGCAGACACAATATATCCGGTTTGTAGTCTTTAAAGAGGGGAGTAAAAAATCCTTGTTTGGCGGTGGCTCGCAGGCCGTTTGTATTCCATGAAATGATTCGCATATGCATACTGTACCAGAAAATAGATAGACAAAAAATAAAGAAGGTGTATTGTGTAGAGGAAATAAAAAATAGGTCAACGAGCTATCTGCTAGGGAATGACCAACCCCACTTTATTTGATTTGGTATTGTTGTTTTACGGAAACAGCAAATAGTCATTGTATGGTGCAAGATACGGCCGAGAAAATGATGTTATGTTAAAAAGTTTTTGAGTGTAGTCCACCAGATGTGAATCAGGTGGACTTTTTTTATTTCAATACTTATTTCGAGTGGAACTTTTTATGAATATCTCGCAACTGTTTATCGGTTACATGCGTGTACACCTGCGTCGTTGCAATGTTCGCATGTCCTAACATCATCTGCACACTGCGAATATCTGCGCCATTTGAAAGAAGATCGGTAGCGAATGAGTGGCGTAAGACGTGTGGCGTAACCTTTTTTGAAATGCCGGCTTTGATTGCGTATGCGCGAACCATACGTTCAATGGAGCGGGGGGTGAGTCGCGCGCCATTATCTCCTTTTGTTTTTTCTTCTTTTTTATTTGGTGAAAGTTGTACAAATAGCGGTTCATCCATGTCTGTACGTTTTGCAAGATATGATTTGATTGAGCGTCGCGCATCTTCTGAAATAAATACGACGCGGACTTTTTCTCCTTTACCGCGAATAGAAAATTCATCTTTTGAAATATCCAAATCGCGATTGAGGGAACAAAGTTCCGAGAGACGAAGTCCTGTCGAAAAAAATAATTCCAAAATCGCTTTATCGCGGAGTCCTTTTACATCGGCGCCATCCGGTGCGGCAAGAAGCCGTTTAAGCTCATTGATAGAAATAAGGTCAAGATGACGCTCTTTTATTTTGGCGAGTTCGATGCGCTCAGGGGACATCGCATCGATGCCGCGCTTCATCAAATATTTTAAAAATCGGCGGAGCGCAATCAAATAATAATTTTGTGTATTTTTCTTCATCGTTGCGCGTGTGATTCCTTTTTCAAATCTGCCCGGCGCACGATTTAATTGCAAACGAAATTCACGCACGCAGTCTTCAGTAATATCACTGATATCTTTGATTTTTGCAGATTCGAAAAACTTCGTGATATAGCGATCATAATTTGCGACAGTCTTAAGTGATGACCCTCGTTCTATTTCCATGTATTCGAGAAATTCTCGTTTGAGTTTAAATGCATCTGCCATGTGCTTATTGTACCAAATATTTTGCGACGTTAGGCAAAATTTGACTTACGTCTCAAAAAAAGATTAAATGGAATTAAATAAAAACCTGTTCCAATGAAAATAACTTACCTCATCATTCTTTTCTTTGAATCGTTGTTGGCGATTTGCTACTGGTCCCAAGAAATGGAACAGTTTAAAATCAAAAATAAGCTTTGAAGATCAATTTTAAGCCCCTCCCTGCTTACAGGAAGGGGCTTTACTTTTGAACGGTTATATGCTATCCTTAGCCCATCATGTTAGCAACAAAGAAAAAGCAGACAATCATAAAAAAGCACCAAAACCATGAAAAAGACACGGCTTCTCCGGAAGTTCGCGTGGCTATGCTCTCAGCACAGATCGACGAATTGGCATCTCACTTGAAGAAACACAAGAAAGACAACCATTCACGCCGAGGACTCATCAAAATGGTGTCAGACCGACGTGGTCATATGAAGCAATTAGAGAAAACAAGCAAAGATCGCCACACGGCTCTTGTTAAAAAACTCAAACTCGCGTAATGCAACATTCGTCCTTAGGGGCGAATTTTGATTTCTGCTTCTTTCACAATGCTATACTACATGAGGTCGAATTTTTTAATATTTAATTTATTTTTATACTATGTCAGTAATAAAACACCCCAGTAGTACAGCAGAGCTGACTACGGGGCAGGAGTCGGTTTCACATTTTTTATTCCATTATCATTTTTTAAATTTAATCTAACGTTATGAGTATTATAAAACACAAAGAACAGCGTGTTGCGGTTTTTATCGATACACAAAACTTGTATCACACCGCACGCAATCTTTATAAGAAAAAGGTAAACTTTGGCAATATCGTCAAAGAGCTCGTCGCAGGACGCAAACTCGTCCGCGCTATTGCGTACGTGATCACAAGCGAAGCAGGGGATGAGAAATCATTCTTCGAAGCGCTCACTAAGATCGGTATCGAAACCAAAACCAAAGACCTCCAAGTCTTTGCTGGTGGTGCCAAGAAAGGCGACTGGGATGTCGGCTTAGCGGTTGATGCTATCACCATGGCACCAAAGATCGACGCGGTGATTATTCTCTCCGGCGACGGCGACTATATTCCGCTCGTTGAATATCTCCAGATCCACTCCGGTATCCAAGTAGAAGTCGCGACCTTCGGTAAATCTGCTTCGCAGAAATTGAAAGAAGCGTGTGATGACTTCACGGACCTTTCCGAAAATGCATCGAAATATTTGATGCGATAGTGTCTAGGGTTTAGGGTTTAGAAAAACAAAAGAGGGTTTGGCTTCGCCAAACCCTCTTTTGTTTTATTCGGAAAAAATTACATTATATCCAATCACTAATTAATTGAAATATAAAACCAAGAATTAAAAATACTAATGCGACGTGCGCCCAGCAATTAATTCTTTCATTTTCTCGCTCTTATTCCTTTGTTATATCGCCTTCTAATAAAAGTTTTGGTGGGGTGTGAATTTTAGAAGGCAAACCATATTTGAACA
>CALRCO010000032.1 GCA_943354645.1 Candidatus Nomurabacteria bacterium
CGCCGAGGCGGGGTCGAGAAATTTTTTGAGCGACGGCTCAAAAAATATTCGTGACCACATATAAAAACTCCATTTTTGCGAAGCAAAATTATCTGTGACCGAATCCTACAAAAATTTTTTAGTCGCGGGCGAATCCTAATTTATTGTAACCACATAAAAAAACCCACCTCGCATGAGGTGGGTTTTGATTTTAGACTTACTTCATTTTTTACTGCTTAAACGAATACTTTTTGATTGTACTCAAGATTTTAAACGCACACTCTTCCGGATTCACATCATTTGTGACGAAAGTAAACCCTGGGTAATTACGATTCTTCCATGCAAGTTTATTTACTTTTTCTCTTGCCATGATATCTGCAGAAGAAAGCACTTGTCCTGACTTCTTCAATTCAGTAATTCTTCGCTTAATTGCTTCGTCGGGATTACTTGGTGAAATGGAAAAGATAGGAATACCTGGAATTTTTGCAAACTTTTTTGCTCCAATATAATCAAGAATGAGCACTTTGATGACAAGTTTTTTCTTTGGATTAAGTACTTCATTCTTAAGGACGCCATAAAATACTCCGGGACGCACTTCTTGATACTCAAGAAAACTGTTTGTTTGTACGAGTGTTTCAAATTCGATGTGGTCAACATGCAAATACTCTCCCGGAGTATCTGTTATACGCTTAACTCTGGTTGTTGTTTTTCGAATTTTTTCAGAGCGTAAAAAACAATATGGTAAATCATAACTATTTACCGTCGGTCCTGTGATAATGTTCGCCACTGAAGATTTTCCTGCTCCATCAAGTCCTGTCAGTACGACAATCCCTGATTTTGAAAGTCTTTCTATTATGCGAGGTTCCTTTGTAAAAAATGACTGTAACTCGGTTGTCTTTTTTTGAGGCGCAACCAATACCTCTTCGTCTTGTTGTTGGGGTTTTTTTGTCATAAGTATTTAATTTTGGGTTTTTGAAATTTAAAACATCATACAATATATTTGAATAAAAAGCAATATTCTGCTATGCTACAAAAATGCGAATCCTCTCTATAGAAACTTCCTGCGACGAGACAGCGCTCTCTGTCGTCGACGCGCAAAAAACAGCCGACGGACGGCTTTCTTTTTCGATTTTAGGTAATGTGCTCGCATCGCAAATTGCACTCCACCGAGAATACGGTGGCGTCTTCCCTGCTTTGGCAAAACGCGAACACGGCAAAGCAATTATTCCACTACTATTAGAAGTACTGGAGCAAGCGGGTATGAAAAAAGATGCGAGTGAACAACAAATAATTGCTGAAGAAGTTTTAGAAATGCTGTCACGAGAACCAGAGGCGCAAACAGCGTTGCAAGCAGAGCTTGCAACGCTTGCAAAACCCGACATCGATCTCATTGCGGTCACGAACGGCCCCGGTCTTGCGCCAGCACTCTGGGTCGGTGTCAGTGTTGCAAAAGCACTTGCGACACTGTGGGATATTCCCGTCATCGGCGTCAACCATATGGAAGGACACGTGCTCTCATCTCTTGCACCAACAGGCATCCAAACATTTGAAACGGTACCAATTACCTTCCCTGCGCTTTCACTGCTTGTTTCCGGTGGACACACTGAGCTCGTTGTAATGCGCGCATTTGGCGAGTACGAAAAAATAGGTCAGACCGTGGACGATGCGTGCGGTGAAGCATTTGATAAAGTCGCGCGCATGCTCGAACTTCCCTATCCAGGCGGCCCGGAAATTTCCCGTCTTGCAGAACTTTTCTCTACTAACCACTATCCACTAGAAGCTAAAAGCTTGCCCTCCTTTCCTCGTCCCATGCTCCACAGCAAAAATTACGATTTTTCATTCTCCGGTTTAAAAACAGCGGTGCTCTATTATATTCGTGACCACGTCGCGATGTTAAATGAAATAGATAAAATGGCGATCGCCCATGAATTTCAAAATGCAGTGGTAGATGTCTTGGTGGTAAAAACAATTCGCGCTGCACAGGAATATAATGTGCATGATATTTTGGTGGGCGGCGGCGTCGCGCAAAACACTTATTTACAAAAGGTGTTGCGCGACGCCGCAACTGACGCTGGATTTACTGTCCATTTTCCTCGCGGAGATATTGCTGGCGACAATGCGCTCATGATCGCCTTTGCTGGATTTGTCGAATGGCAGAAAAAAGAAAAGAGTCCCGACGTGGTCGGAACTCTTCGCGCTAATGGGACATTGTCGTTGTAATTTTGACGATATTGTTTTTTGCTATAGAATTAAGTCAAAATAATTTCACATGCATAAACTCACAATAAAAGAAGCCCGCACCGCAAACAAAAGACTCATTGAAACATCGTTTACTTTAGATGCAGAAAAAAAGCGAGCGGAGACACTTTTCCGCATTGTCTCAACAGGACCTGATGATGCATGGACTTGCAATTCACAAGAGTGGGAATTACTTTTACACGAAGCGCTTTATCCGCAGATTCAACCAAGCGTGATCAAGAGAGCACAAGCTGTCGTGGCAAAATAATCACCGCGCAAGACAAAAAAGGACGAACCTAGTTTCGTCCTTTTTATTTTGGAAAAAATACTAAAAATGCTATATTTTGCCTATGTATCCAGACGAAAAAGCACCGGAAATTCTGACCAAACCATACAATCCGACAGAGACTGAAAAGCGCATCTACGACAAATGGCTCGCCAGCGGCTTTTTTTCGCCTGAGAAAATGATTGAGGCAGGACTACTCAAAGAAGACGCAGAAGCATTTACGATCGTCCTCCCGCCGCCAAATGTTACCGGTGTGCTCCACATGGGTCACGCGCTGATGATTTCGTGGCAAGATATCATGACTCGTTTTGCACGCATGCGAGGAAAACGCGCACTCTGGATTCCCGGTACCGATCACGCTGCAATTGCCACCCAATCAAAAGTTGAAGCACAAATCAAAAAAGAAGAAGGAAAATCTCGTCACGATTTAGGTCGCGATGAGATGCTCAAACGTATCGACACCTTTGCACAAAAAAGCCACGACACTATTGTCTCTCAAGTAAAAGCGATGGGCGCATCATGTGATTGGTCGCGTGAGGCATTTACTATGGACAATGATCGCAATCTTGCCGTACGAACTATTTTTTCACAAATGTATAAAGACGGTCTCATTTATCGTGGTAATCGTATTGTGAACTGGGATCCAAAAGGCCAGACAACAATTGCGGATGATGAAATTGTGTACGAAGAACGCAGTGCAAAGATGTACACCTTTAAATATTCAAAAGACTTCCCTATTTCCATTTCAACAACGCGCCCAGAAACAAAAGTTGGCGACGTCGCGGTTGCTGTTAATCCAGAAGATACGCGCTATACCGAATTTGTAGGCCGTGAATACGATGCAGTATTTTGTGGTGTACCAATTCACATAAAAATAATCGCGGATAAAGAAGTAGACAAAGACTTCGGCACTGGTGCACTCGGCGTAACCCCGGCACACTCAATGACCGACTGGGAAATTGCCGATCGGCATGATCTTCCTCGTCCCCAAGTTATTAATGAGTACGCAAAAATGATGGTTGGCGGTGAAAATATCCTCGGCAAAAAAACAACGGAGGCTCGCGAGGTGATTGTCGAATGGCTTCGCGCTGAAAACTTGTTGGAAAAAGAAGAAGAAATTGCACAAAATATTTCTACAGCAGAACGCACTGGCGGTATTATCGAACCGTTACCAAAATTGCAATGGTTTATCGCGGTGAATAAAGAAATTCCTGGACGCGGTAAAACACTCAAAGATATCATGCGTGAACCAGTTGCAAGTGGTGCAATTAATATTCTTCCAGACCATTTTGGTAAGACCTATTTCCACTGGATCGACAATTTGCGCGACTGGTGTATTTCCAGACAAATTTGGTATGGTCATCGTATTCCTGTCTGGTACCGTTCGACTTCCATTCAAGAAGTTCAGGACAAGTCGCTCACGGCAAGTAAAGAAGAAACTTTTTGTGGTACCGAAGCACCCGCAGGTGACGGATGGTCCCAAGACGAAGACACCCTCGACACGTGGTTCTCGTCCGGCCTTTGGACATTCTCAACACTCGGCTGGCCAAATAAAACAAAAGAACTCGAAATTTATCATCCAACAACCGTTATCCAACCAGGCACAGAAATTCTTTTCTTCTGGGTAGCGCGTATGATTCTTATGACCGGCTATGCGCTAGACACTATTCCATTTAAAACAGTACTCCTCAACGGCATTGTGCGCGATTCGCAAGGTCGCAAGTTTTCAAAATCATTGGGAAATGGTGGAGATCCAATAGAAACAGCAAACAAATATGGCGCAGATGCAATCCGTATGTATTTTGCTATTGCAACTACGCCAGGTACCGACACAAAATTATATGAAGACAAAATCAAAGGCTATAAACATTTTGCAAATAAACTCTGGAACATTACGCGATTTGTCATGGCGCGCACAGATTCTGCGCATTGGACAACAATACCTGCATACACCGAAGCAGATCAGGTACTTCGCAACGAATTCGACGCAATTGCACAAGATGTGACTAAAGATATCGAGGCATATCGTTTTTATCTCGCTGGAGAGAAGTTATACCATTACATTTGGAGCACCTTTGCTGATACAATACTTGAAGGGAGTAAATTAATTTTAGATGGCGCGGATGCTGATGCAAAACAATCACGACAAGTATTGCTTGCAACTATTCTTCGCGATTCTATAAAATTGTTGCACCCATTCATGCCATTTGTTACCGAAGAACTTTGGTCACTTATCCCGCACAACGATACTGACCAAGAACTTTTGATGGTTTCAAAATGGCCTGTTGCTTAATTGTCTTCTTTCTCTGCTCTGCTCCCTCTCCATGTTAAGGAGAGGGCTGGGGTGAGGTGGAGCAATGGATTCCAGGCTCTCTCCCAAAGCCTCGAGCCCCGGAATGACACAAAAAAATCTCATTCGTAATGGAAAAATTCACCGAACTGCTCATCAATTCATCATATGACCCAACCAAACTCATCCTCTCGCTTGTAGGAGGATTTATTCCTGCCATGTTATGGCTTATGTTCTGGCTTCGCGAAGACAAAGAACGACCTGAACCAAAAGGACTTATTTTCTTGACCCTTCTCGCCGGTATGATTGCCGTTATTCCAGTACTTCCCTTGCAACGCCTCGCCTCGCAGTACATCACCGATCAAAATAATTTGCTTCCTGTATTAGTCGCAATCGAAGAAGTGATGAAATTCTCTGCCGTCTCTATTATTATTTTCCGCAACAAATTTCTCGATGAACCAGTGGACTATGCACTTTATTTCATTGTCGGTGCACTTGGCTTTGCCACCCTTGAAAACGCACTCTTCCTCACCTATCCGATCAATATCGGCGATACAACCGTGAGTGTCCTCACTGGCAACTTGCGCTTCCTTGGTGCGACACTACTCCATGCAATGACGACAGGATTTGTCGGTTGTATGCTCGGTCTCGCTTTTTTCAAATCAAACAAAATGAAATTGTTGTACATCTTGGGCGGGCTTACTGTTGGTATCGTCTTGCATACAACGTTTAATTTTTTTATAATAAAGAACAACGGTGGCGATGTGCTCACTGTCTTCGGATTTCTTTGGGTCTTCGCGGTTATCATCATGCTTCTATTTGAAAAACTCCGTCGCATGAGTGAACCGCTCTATATCACCGATCGCGCGTCAATCATCGTTTAACAGGGTAGTAGAAGTTGGTAAGGCGCGAAGCGCGTTCCGACTGCGTATCGAAACATTACCAACTTTCACTACCCCACTAACTTATATGCAACAAAAAAGATCATTTTTTCAAAGACTCACCGGTGGCATCCGCCTTCCTGAAAAGGACGACGAGGAAGTGGTTATTCTTGGTGGTAATGGAAAACCATCTCGAGATACAATGACCTATGAAAGTGACGAAGATGCGGAAGATGGTGAACTTACGATTGATATGTACCAGACTGCCAATGAAATCATTGTCCAGACCATGACCGCTGGTGTCCGTCCTGAAGACCTCCAAATCAATATCACGCGCGATATGGTGACCATCCGTGGTAAACGCGAAGCAAACCGCATGATTGATGATGGCGACTACTTTATGCGTGAATTGTACTGGGGCACGTTCTCTCGCAGTATTCTCCTTCCTCAAGAAGTCGAGCCAGACCGCGCAGAAGCAATCGAACGCAACGGTCTCCTCGTGATC
>CALRCO010000033.1 GCA_943354645.1 Candidatus Nomurabacteria bacterium
AGTGGCGAAAGTATTTTTTTCGTAACTTGTTTTGGTTTCCAGTCAAATGATGATGCCATAAATTAAATTAATTAATGCTGATATGTTTGTTCTATCTATCTAATATACATGCAGTTGCATAGTATGTCAAGCACCTGTGGGGATAGTGGGAAGAAGTGCGTCTTATTTGACAAAAAACCTATCTAAAGTATAGTGGTAAAAAACCAAAAACCCCAAAATTATGGCAAATCCGACAATCCCCTTTGCTGAAGAGCGTAAGCAAATACACAACCTAATGAGCACAATAAAAACTGGTATTGAATTATTTTTTGAAGAACAAAAAACCATTCTCGATACCAAAGGTGAGTTCAGTGCATCAATAGCAAGAGCTGTTATGAAAAACGACCACTTCCAAAAAGAGAAAGCTGAAAGAGTTACTGTTGAATTCAATACCGCAACTGAAGCAAAAACAATGTACTTATTTTTAAGAGAAAATACACCAAAACTAGAGAATAATTTTGGTGTAAGAATATCAAGACTTGTATGGAACGACGCATCTGTTGAATACTGTATTATCTGATATTAATACCTTTAAAAAGTTCCGCGTACAAAACCCACTCAAATTTGAGTGGGTTTTTTAATTTTTTGTTTTATCTGAAAACCCCTACTACCAGCTACGAGTCCCTAGCTACTTCGTCCTATTTCCCTCCTCGTCCTGCTCGTGCTCGATCTAAATCCGTCAAATACTTTTTGCGCAAGCGCACAAAGTGCGGAGTGATTTCTAGGTATTCATCAGATGCCATGATTTCAAGACCGCGCTCAATTGTCATTTCATAGGCAGGTTTCAAATAGATTGCTTCATCAGATCCAGACGCGCGGACGTTGGTAAGATTCTTTCCTTTCGTTGGGTTCACCATCATTTCTTCACCCTTGGTGACGTTACCCACCACCATACCTTCATATATTTCCGTACCTGGCGTGATGTAGACAAGACCACGATCTTGCATACCCCAGAGTGCAAACGCAAGCGCTTTGCCGGATGCCATTGAGGTCATCGAACCCACGTCGCGACGCTTGATTTCTCCTGCGTATGGACGGAATGCGACAAAGCGTGATGAGAGAATGCCTTCACCTTTTGTATCAATAACGAATTGGTTGCGGTACCCCAAAAGACCACGTGTTGGCATTTCAAATCGAAGTCGGGTGACGCCACGATCTTCGCGCATGTCGTGAATGAGCGCACGGCGTTTTGTAAGTGTTTCAATAACGACACCAGAATATTCTCCTGGCACGTCAATGATAACTTCTTCAAACGGTTCGTGTTTTTGTCCATCGATTTCTTTGATGATAACTTGCGGTTCGGAGACTTGTAATTCAAATCCTTCGCGACGCATCATTTCAAGAAGGACGGCAATGTGAAGTTCACCGCGGCCATGCACCACGAATGTACTTCCTGCTTCGTCTGCATCAAAATTAACTTTGAGCCCGACGTTCACTTCGAGTTCTTTTTCGAGACGTTCACGAATTTGGCGACTCGTCACGTATTTGCCATCGCGTCCTGCAAATGGAGAATTGTTGACCAAAAAGTTGAGGGAAATAGTTGGCTCATCGATATGAATTGCGGGAAGTTGTTCCACGTTTGGATCCATACAAATTGTTTCGCCGATAAAAATATCCGGTACACCTGCGAACATAATAATGTCGCCGGTCTGTGCAGTATCTACCGACTTTTTAGTAAGTCCTTCAAAGGTGAAAATTTTCGTAAATTTGCCCGTGCGTGCATCTCGGATATGGCTTTTGATTTGGACGGTCGTGCCCATATTCAAAGAGCCATCATAAATACGCGCAATACCCATACGTCCCAAAAATGAATCGTACGCCAAGTTGAACACCTGTGCTCGAGCCGGTAATGTATTTAAAATTTTTGGTGGTACAGTCTCTAAAATAAGATCAAGTAATGGGAAAAGATTTTTACGTTCATCATTCACTGCTTTCATCGCGACACCTTCGCGACCGATTGCATAAATTGTTTTGAAATCGAGTTGCTCTTCGCTAGCACCAAGCTCGAAAAATAATTCGAAGACTTCATCGTGGACGCGTTTTGGATCTGAGGCTGGTTTGTCGATTTTGTTGATGATGACGATTGGTTTCAAGCCGAGTTCGAGAGATTTCTTGAGCACAAAGCGTGTCTGTGGCATTGGACCTTCTTGCGCATCCACGACTAAAAGCACGGTGTCTACCGCGCGAAGCACACGTTCTACTTCAGAACCGAAGTCCGCGTGGCCTGGTGTATCCACAATGTTGATTTTTGTACCTTTATATATGACAGACGTGTTTTTTGCATAAATGGTGATACCACGTTCCTTTTCGATAACGTTCGAGTCCATGGTTGTACCTTCTTCGGCCACGCCACATTGCTGCATAAGCGCATCGGTAAGTGTCGTCTTCCCGTGGTCAACGTGAGCAATGATGGCGATATTTCTGATTTCGGTAATTTTAGTATCCATCCGGTTAGTAGAAAATGGCATTATTGGTTCGTGCCATAGTATGTTTAATAGTAATTGTAATTATAGGTAAATTAATAAAATTATCTGATTCACTCCAATGCCTCCGGCTATGCCATTTTTCACTACCGGATCCATATAAAAACCCGCGAAGCGCGATTATTGAGGAATAACTATAGCATACAAATACTAATTAGGAAACTGCACCAAGTACAAACACTTGCAATTAGTAATAATATGTGCTATAAAAATGAAAACCCCATAACATGGAAACACAATTGAAAATAAAACTAACAAGTAAAACCCCTTGGATAAAGGTGTACGACGAAGAAAACAATTCAACAAGGAGAACACTCTTTGATGAACTAGCTCGAGTAAACCTCGATTGCGATCTTGTTGGGCCATCCGAAAATGATCTCGAGTATAATACTAAAAACCTTTTCTCCATATCAACAAAGGCAATGCTCCATAAACCAGGAGATGGAAACTACTCAAGTATTGTCGCCCGAGGAAATACAATTTCTGAAACATATGATGTTTTCTTTGAAATTGTTCGCAAAAATACTCAGGAAGGATTTTGTCTTTGGGATTGTGTAAAAAATATTGGGTACTCGTTAACTGAGGATCCTGTAAAAGGAAAAATGCTTGAAAAAATAAAGTTATGAAAACCTTGCAAAAAGGCAACACATTGTGTTGCCTTTTTAAATTTATTTTTAAAACAAATGGATTACATCTCGCACCGTTACAACCAACATGAGCGCGATGAGTGCAAAGAAGCCGACCGTATTTACTATATTTGAAATTTTTTGTTTGATTGGTCGACGGATGATTGCTTCAATACCCACAAAGAGTAACCGTCCCCCATCAAGCGCAGGAATTGGTAATAAATTAATAATTGCCAAATTGATAGAAATAAGCGCCGCGAGCGAGAGTACATATGCCATCCCAAATTGATATGCATCGCCAATCACACCAACTAATCCAACCGGACCAGTCACTGATGCAAGATCTGCGGTACCTTTAAATAAACCAACAAATAATCCGCCAAGTGATTGTGCAGTATGTTTCAAATAAATACCCGTCAACTGTGCGCCGTACATAAATGACTCAAAGAATCCGAGCTTGAGTTTGCCAATCATATCCATTGAGACGCCGATTGCGGGAGCTTTACCAACAACGCCTGTTGCTGGAGTAACTACAATATCTTGCGCGATACCACTATGATTCACGCTGATAGTGACGGGACCTTGACCGTGCGTTTCGATAAAAGATTTTAGTGTATCCGGAGAAAGTGTAGTGACCGTATCTGTGCCTGCTTGTAATTTTGTAATAACATCACCAACCTTTATCCCTGCTTTTTGTGCGGGAGATTCTGATATCACTTGAGTAATCGTCAGCACCGAACCAGTCACACGACCACCCAATTTATCACCAATAGACGTCGGCGTACCGGACATGAGCCCAATAGAAAGAAGTACCCATGCAGCAATCACATTCATGGACACTCCAGCAACAAGCACCGCTGCTTGCGCCCATTTTGATTTGTGAGAAAAACTTTCTGAGAGTTCAGCTTTTGTTGCGCCTGATTCTTCGCCGTTTTCGCCATAGATTTTGACGAAGCCGCCAAAGGGAATCCAGTTGAGTGTGTAGTCGGTACCATTTTTGTGAAATAATTTTGCGGCTCGTGGTGGAAAACCAAAACCAAATTCATCAACGCGCATCTTCGCCCATTTTGCCACAATGAAATGCCCGAACTCGTGGACCAACACGAGGACAAAGAGCATTATGACGAAGATGAGAATTGACATATGTTATTTTCCGAGAACTTCTGTTTCTTTTTTAGTAAATACTGCTTCGAGATTTGCATTCGCTTCATCTACCAACTTTTGCATATCTTCTTTTGCACGACGAGCATCATCTTCCGGAAGCTCTTCTCCTTTGATTGCGTTTTGTTCATTGTCGCGTTCTTTGCGGACGGTGATGCGCGCGTCTTCTAATTTATCTTTCAATACTTTTACTAGACGTTCGCGGTTTTCAGTCGTAAGCTGTGGGAAAATAACGCGAAGCCCTTGATCGTCTGTTGCAACAGAAAGTCCGAGATTTGCTGAACTGATAGCTTTTTCAATACCTTTGATGACTGATTTATCCCACGGTACGACGCGAAGCGTTTTTGCGTCTTCAACAGAAACCGAGCCGACATTTTTGAGTGGTTGGAGTGCGCCATAGGATTCAACCATGACACTGTCGAGCACCATTGGCGTTGCCCGTCCAGTATGAAGCTGTCCGTATTCTTTATCGAGCCAGGTTGAGGCGCCCGCAAGTCTATTTTTGAAATCTGAAAAATTATGTGCCATATGTACAAATAACTATAGCAAAAGAACTCCCCTGTGTCATCCCGATGAAAATCGGGATCCAGGCTAAATTCCGCCTGGGTACCGGCCTCCG
>CALRCO010000034.1 GCA_943354645.1 Candidatus Nomurabacteria bacterium
CGAATAATTGCCCCGACATTGTGTGGATCTTCAAGCTCGTCGAGTACAACCACTAGTTCATTTTTATTTTTGTCGCGCTTTGCGAGCCACTCTTTGATATCCGTAAATGCTTGCTGTTGGACCAAGGCGACGATGCCTTGGTGATTGCCATCATTTGAATATTGATCAAGCTTCGCTTTTGGCACTTGGACAATGGTGAGGTTCGCATCTTTTGCTTTGGAGATGATTGCACGGAGCGTGTCATCTGATTTTAAATTCTCTTGGATGTACAACTTCGAAATACGCCCCGCATCGCTTGCGAGTAATTCTTCTATGGGGTGTTTACCGAAAAAATATTGTGGTTCCATTTAATGAGCAAGCACCATATTTATAATAAGATAAGCAGAAAACATAAAAACAATTACTAATTGTACTCCTAAAGACCCAGCAAGTTTCCACTCTTTTTTTGAAACCATTTTTACAATATAAAGAACGTTTCCTATGACGAGAATTGCAAAAAATATTCCGCTTAAACTAAAGAAAGTTGTTGCCCAAAAATTTTCTTTAGTCAAAAGAGGCGACGGGAAAATAGCGCCAATTATGATTACGCTGATTAAAAATAAAAAATAAAATTTGGTTGATTTTGAACTAAATTTAATAAATTTTTCTGCTTTACTTTTTGACTCATCAACTACCACTGACTCAACTGCTGTATTTTCCATATATACTATATTAAATAATAATGTTATTAGTTAAATTCATTCATCGCTTGTGCGCCGCCGCGAGCCGCGAAGACGGCGAGTGACTGTTCTATTTTTTTCGACATTTTTTTAAGCTCGTCTTGTTCTTTCGGAGAAAATGCTTTCATCAAATACACGGTACCTTTTTGAGATTCTGGTAATTTTTTTATTTTGCCGCTCGGCGTCACTGGAGCAATACCGACACGAATGCGCCAAAACTTTTCAGATTTGACGCGCTTTGCAACAGACGCGAGACCATTGTGACCGCCGGAGCCACGATTATACGAAATTTTCATCGTACCGAAGCCAAGATCAAGATCATCATAAATTACGACAAGTTTATCCAAATCTTTCTGGCTTTTGATAAGTGGTGCGACAGCATTGCCGGAGTTGTTCATGAATGTTTCTGGAAGTACGAATTTAATTTTGGCTTGCCCGCCTAAAGGTCGTCCCGACTTTTGGCGGGTGCTATCAATTTCTGCTGTTGTGGTGAGTGCGTTTAATTTCATATCAGATTTCCATTCCAATTTTGCACGCTTTGCAATCATGGATAGCAAAATCCGCCCCGCATTGTGGCGCGTATTGTCGTATTCTGCTCCTGGATTGCCGAGACCGACGATAGTAAGTGACATGGAAAGAGTATAGCAAAGAGAGCAGTTCGGGACTAGTAGCTGGTAGCTAGGGAAGATGCAGAATTTTGCTTCGCAAAATTCCTACGCGAATACCTTGCTACTTGCTACCAATCCCATGCTACTGTTTCCCGCTGGTGTCAAATCTTTTTTATAGTATAATCAACCACATATATGGAAGAACAAAAACACATTGCTCATGAAAAAGAAAAAAATAGTTGGAGTGAGCTTATTAAATTTGCGGTATACGCAGCACTGATTGTTATTCCTCTCCGATTATTTATTGCAGAACCATTTATCGTCTCCGGCGCATCAATGGTACCTACATTTCAAAACGGCCAATATCTTATTGTCGACGAACTTTCTTATCGATTGGGCGATATCAACCGCGGTGATGTTGTTGTGTTCCATTATCCAAATGATACAAAAAAATATTTCATTAAACGCATGATTGGATTACCAGGCGAAACAGTCACTATAAATGATAGTGGTGTAAAAATCACGAATACCGCTCATCCAGACGGATTTATGCTCAATGAACCCTACATCTCAAGCGCACCACCTCACCAAGACCCAATCAAGGTAACATTACAAGCAGATGAATATTATGTATTAGGAGACAATCGCCCATTTTCTTCCGACTCACGCGTCTGGGGCACGGTTCCTAAAAAAGATCTCGTTGGACGCACTATCATACGATTATTCCCTCTCAACCTTATCAGCATCTTTCCTGGTGTACACAAATATGCCGAGGAAACACAAAACTAATACCTTCTCGTTATGAATGCACCAAAACCGCAAGCACCAAAAAAAGAAGACCCACGTGCGCCAAAAGGTATGCGCGATTTGATGGGTGACGAATACTATCTCTTACAGGGATTTTTTGAAAAAGCGCAAGAAGTCGCTATCTATTACGGCTTCCAACCTATCGAAACCCCAATGCTCGAGCATACTGATATTTTTGCGCGAGGTATTGGCGAAGGCACGGATATTGTCGATAAAGAAATGTATTCACTTCGCACCAAAGGTGGCGATCACCTCACGATGCGCCCAGAGCACACAGGAGGCACCATGCGCGCGTATATTGAACATGGTATGCAGAACATGCCGCAGCCAGTCATGCTCTACCACTACGGCCCAGTATTTCGTCACGATAATCCACAAAAGGGTCGCTACCGACAATTTTGGCAATTTGATTTGGATGCGCTCGGCTCTGAAAAAAGTATCATCGATGCACTCATGATTAAGACAGGTATGACCATTCTCGAGGAAGCCGGTGCAAAAGATTTGTTCGTAGATATAAACTCTATCGGCGACAAAGATTGTCGTGGTCACTATGTCAAAGAACTCACCAACTATTATAAAAAACACATTGATGACTTGCCTACTGTTGACCGAGAACGATTAAAGACAAACCCACTCCGCATTCTTGATTCCAAAGAAGCAAAGACAATTGAGATAAACGAAGGCGCACCAGATGCGGTGAGTTATCTTTGTACTGCATGTAAAAAACACTTCAAAGAAGTGCTCGAATGTTTAGAGAGTGCAGGTATTTGCTATAAAATAAATAAAAATCTTGTGCGAGGTCTTTCGTATTACACACGCACGGTATTTGAAATTATGCAGACAGCCGAAGATGGCTCCGTGATGACCATTGCTGGCGGTGGACGCTATGATGCACTTGCAAAAGTACTCGGTAGTAAAAAGGATGTGCCTGCGGTTGGTATTTCATTCGGTGTTGATCGTGTCATCATCCAGCCGTGGTATAAAAAGCTCACCCCGCGCATTATTAAGAAACCAAAATTGTATTTCATCCAGCTCGGCATGGAAGCAAAATTAAAAAGTTTGAATGTGATTGAAATTCTCCGCAAGGCACATATTCCAATCGCACAATCACTTTCAAAAGACAGCCTTTCACAACAACTCGCCGTTGCAGAGTCTCTCGAACTTCCCTACACTATTATTTTCGGTCAACGTGAAGCACTCGAAGATGCGGTCCTCCTTCGTGATATGAAAAATCGCTCACAAATCACGGTACCTATCGCCAAACTTGCAGATCGTCTCAAAGAAGTCCTGTAGTTAAAATTTTGTTCTCCTACTTACTACTTTCTACTAACTACTATCTATGGTAATTGTCCAACAAGATAATCCGGTATTACGCGAAATTGCGAAAGCAGTCGCGCTGGAGGATATTACAAGTACAAAATTTAAAAAAGTACTTCAAGATATGCAAAATGCACTCCACTCCCAAGAAGATGGTGTCGCAATTGCGGCGCCACAAATAGCAATTCCACTACGTATTTTTATCGTCTCCGGCAAAGTATTCGATGCGGCATTTTTTGATGAAGAAGAAGCATCAAAGAAAACAGACTGGCCACGCGATATGATCTGCATCAATCCAAAAATTGTGAAGCGCTCACGTGAAAAAGTCTGGGAAGAAGAAGGATGTCTTTCTGTGCGCTGGCTCTACGGCAAAACGCACCGCCACAAAAATGTGACCTTGGAAGCATACGACGAACACGGCACAAAATTTACACGTGGTGCTGGCGGATTACTCGCGCAAATTTTCCAACACGAGACAGATCATTTGGATGGCATCTTATTTATTGATACAGCAAAAGATGTTGTGGACATGCCGCCAGAGACGAAGTAGTTATAAAGTCCATAATGTTGTAAAGTTATAAAGCAGAACAGTCCGGCTTGACGAACTTTATGACTTTATAAACTTGATAAACTCACCTTATGAAAATAGCTTTCTTCGGAACACCCGATATAACACTACCTATTTTAGACACATTGCGAGATGAGGGTTATTTGCCTGCGGTTATCGTGACAGCTCCCGATCGCCCGCAAGGACGACATATGGAAATGACTGCACCACCAGCGAAAGTATGGGCATTGGCACACAACATTCCTGTCATCCAACCGGAGAAATTGGATGACGTATTCCTTACCCAGCTGAAAGAGATCCAACCAGATCTTTCTATTGTCGTAGCCTACGGCAAAATTATTCCTGACGTTGTCATTAATGCGCCAACATTTGGCACGCTCAATATTCATTACTCTCTCCTTCCAAAATATCGCGGCGCATCTCCTGTCGAAGCGGCAATTTTGCATGGAGAGACAGAGACAGGTGTGACGATTCAGCAAATGGTGTTCAAGCTCGATGCCGGACCAATCCTTGCACAAAAGACAATAGCTATTGGTGAGACAGAAACAGCACCAGTGTTGTTGGAAAAATTAAATACTGCGGCTGCACCGATGTTAGTAGAAATAGTGAAGCAATTCGCAAATGGTGTACCTGTTCCCGCAGTGTTGCAAGACGACTCGCTTTCAACCTCTTGCACTCGCATCAAAAAAGAAGATGGCGAACTGCTCCCAACCGACACCAACGAAATCAAATGGTATAAATATCGCGCTTATTTCGACTGGCCCGGCACATTCTTTTTTGATGCAGAAAATAAGCGCATAAAAATAACCAAAGCAGAATTTACCGAAGGCAAATTCTGCATCTTGAAAGTCATTCCTGAAGGAAAAAAGGAAACTGACTTTAAAAATTTATAATTAGTAGAAGCAAAGC
>CALRCO010000035.1 GCA_943354645.1 Candidatus Nomurabacteria bacterium
TGTATCTCGATTCCAATTGTAGTGAAGTATTTTTGCATGATGAGTTTTTCTTATTTTGTGTCATACCGGCGAAGGCCGGTACCCAGGCCAGCGAACATTAGGACAATCACACATGCCGCCTGGATCCCGGATCATACTTTGCGGACTCGTGTCCGGGATGACACAGAGGGGGCCGGACTTCGCAATTAACCTCCAAATCATACCTTATTTTTCAGTGTTTTATGAGACTTGACAATATATAAATAATAATCTATTATGCATCTGAACCAAAAATTGAAAGAAATGAAAAAACTACTGTTTCCAGTATTAATCTCAATACTATTTCTCAACTTTTCTGCTTGTAATAAAAAACACATGGACGATAAAGATGTTACGGCGATTATTCATTCAAGAATTGATAATGATAATATTGTGCATATTCAAAAGATAACTATCACTAAAAATGATCTTGATATCTATGTTGTTTCTAATAACAATAATTGTGATAACCGATATTTTATTGCCGAGGGTAACGAAGTTGTCGAGTATTATGTGAAAAAATAAGTAAGTATATTTTTTAAAAAGCTCTCTTAATTTTTAGAGGGCTTTTTTATTTCGCCTTTTCTCTCGTCACTTTTCCATCTTCCAAAAAGATTACGCGATCACAGTATTTTGCATATTCTTCTTCGTGGGTCACCATCACGATTGTTTGTCCTTGCTCGTGAAGCTGTTTGAATAATTCGATGATATTTGTACCTGAAATGGTATCGAGGTTTGCAGTCGGTTCATCCGCAAAAAGAATTTTTGGATTGTGCGCCATGGCGCGTGCGATAGACACGCGCTGTTGTTCACCACCGGAAAGCTGGCTCGGCAGGTTATTTTCTTTATTCGGTAGTCCGACTTTGTGGAGCATATCAATGCTTATCTTGCCGGCGTCCTCGCGTGACTTCCCTTGCATGAGTAGCGGAATCATAATATTTTCTTTTGCGGTGAGTTCTGGGATAAGCGCGTAGTCTTGGAACACATAGCCAAGTGTCGAGAGACGCATGTCAGTGCGCTCGTCATTTGAAAGTGTTTCGGTGTCAACGCCGTCAATGCGAATGTTGCCACTCGTCGGATGATCAAGAAGGCCGATCTGGTACATGAGGGTGGATTTGCCTGCACCAGACTTGCCCATGATGCCAAGAAACTCTCCATCGGCAATTTCCAAATCAATACCGCGAAGTACCGTCATCTCGGTGTGTTTTGTTTTGTATGTTTTTGTAAGGTTTTTTATGGTAATCATGTTATCCGTCTAAATTTTTTAATACTCTTTTTCAAATCTATTCTACAATTCTAACGAATTGTAGAATAGATTACTTTCTTATTTACCTCCCCAGAATGCTATCTAACGTATTTTTCTTCACGATCATGCGCGCCGGAATATAGCCCGCAATGAGTGTAACGAGCATGAGTAATCCGAATTTGAACATCGTACCGCCAAATGGTGCGACCAAAATACCATCAGAAAATGGGAAATCAAGCGGATGTGCCACAAACGTCGGTACAAGTAGTCCGTAGATAATCATCATGCCGACAATGCCGCCGAGACATGCGTAAAAAATGGATTGCAGCACATACGAATATTCAATCGCCTTTGCAGAAATACCGATGCCTTTCATAATGCCAATATATTTGCGGCGCGTGACGGCGTTTATAAAAATGACGATAAAAATCGTGATAGATGCGACGATAATACCGATAAAGCCGATGACATTACCAAGAAGCCCGAATGCAAGTTTTATTTGGTTAAGAAATTCTGGAATAGCTTCTGTTGCGGTTTGAATATTGCCATCATTGCCAAATCCTGCACTCACTAATCGCGCCTTTAGTTCGTCTGCCGTAAGTGTCGTGCCAGATTTGAGGGTAACTGCAATTTCGTTTGCATTTAATCCCGGACGATCTACTAGTCGTAAGAAATCAGATTTGGTGACAAATGCACGAAGCGAGACTTCATTTACTTTTGTCTTCACAATTCCTTGCACAATAAATGACTTCGTACTACTGCCGATGGTGACTTTTACTTCATCACCTGGATATACACCTTCCATCGATGCAAATGCATCACCAAATGCTGCAGAAAATCTATGAAGCAGATTGGACCCAATAAGTATTTTACCGCTTTCATTTTCATTCAAAAAATTTCCTTCAACAACGTATTTTGAGATATGCGACAGTGCTTCTTCATCGTTTATATCGATACCTGTAATTTGTGTACCCGCCGTATCCGCTATCGCAGAAAAGTCACGGCGGGTTTTGTAGTTTGCTTCTATTTGTCCGTTTTCAAAATATCGCGCGCTGATGTACTCGACTTCAGGCATTGCCACCAGTGTCGCACTAATATCATAGCTGTGTTCAATTGCCTGTTTTCCAGCAATAGTTTTGACAATTAAGTCACCTGTGTATTGATTTCTGTTCGCAACATTGCCTCCTTCGATAAGACCGATCAAAATACCTGACACAACAACCAAGTTCAAAAAGGTTAGCGTCATGATGAACACAATCAGTGCTGTGGTGTAGCGATTACTCCGCATAATTTGTCGCTTTGCCAAAAACCATGCGACCGCCAATGTTTGTCCGCTAGATTTCACCATATTATTTTGCCGTAAATGAGGCGAGCGTATCACCCACAGCAAGTCCGTTCAACACTTCTACCGTACTATCACTACCAATAATGCCAACAGTGACTTTTCTTGTTTCTGTTTTATTTTTATCCGTAATTACTTGTGCAGTATATGAACCATCAGACCCTTTGCTGAGCATATAGAGAGGTATGCTGAGTACACCTTCTTTGTGCGCAACCGTAACCTCACCGTATGCAGTCATGCCACTTTTGATACGAGCGTCAGCAATAACATCAACAAACGCTTCATAGACTGGAACGCCGTTTATTTCTGTATCGCGAGAGTTAATAGTAGAAATGGTACCGTCAAATACTGCGCCTGCAATTGCGTCAAAGGTCACTTTTATTTTATCTCCCGGAATTATTTTTGATACATCAAGCTCGGGTACCTGCAATACAATTTCCAAATTGCCATCGCCTAACATTGAAATCATAGATTGGCTTGCAGAGACGCTTTCGCCGATTTGCTTTTCAATATTGGTCACGGTGCCAGTGAACGGCGCATAGATACTGTTTTTGCGAATATCCGCATCGATTTTTTGCAATGACGTATTACTGGTATCTGCAAGTGTTCGATCTTTCGCGCTAAGTGCCGCTTGCCACGCGTTGTAATTGGTAGCATAGGAAGAACCTTTTGTATTTGGAATTTCTAAATACCAAATTGTGTTTTCATACATATCAACATCATCAGGAAAACTGATAAATAGGCCATGCGTGCCAAGTGCGGTAGATGTCGTGTTGTTGAGCTCACTATTAGTTGTCTTTTCCAAATCAAAAGTACGCATACTTGGATGTACGTCGTTTACACTATCTTTATCGATAATAATTTTATAGATACCTTTTTCTCCTGTGTAGATACCGCTTATTGTAGGAGTTGCTACTGTGTAGTCTCCATCTTCTGCGGTAGGAATAAGATCTTCAGAAAGCATTGTTCGGTACGCATTTATTACTTTTGTATTTTCATTTGCAATTGCACTGCCGGATTTTCCTTCGGCTTCGGCACGCTGTGCTAAGAGATCGCCGATTTCAAGACGTGCAAGAAGTTGTCCTTTGGTGACATGCTGATTATTTTTGACATAGACATTTTGTACGCGACCTGAAGTGCCAAAACCAAGGTCCGCGCGAAAAGCAGTCTGCGCTTTGCCAGAAAGGAGTGCAGTTTCGGTGACGTTACCCGTGACTACAGTCGCAGTTTGTGTTGGTTTTTTATTACCAGAAGCAAGGAGAATGATAATGAGGACGACAACAATAATACCGATAAGAATTTTATATTTTTTGATGAATGATTTTATTTTATTGATGAAATGCATATACAAATATACGAATGAATACTAATCTACGAATAATGCGAATGGCGTAATTTTTCTTCCTTTGTGTCATTCCGGGGCTCGCAGCCCGAAGCGAGAACCCGGAATCCATAGCTAATCCTCAATGGATTCCGGGTTCTGTCTCAAAGCAGACAGCCCCGGAATGACACAAGAGAGCAATAGAACAAAAGTCCCCAAATTATACCTTATTTTTAAAGGTTTTATTAGACTTGACAAAACGTGTAGTATTTGCTATAATGTACTCAAATAAACCAAAAACTCAAAATTATGGATAAACCTACTAAATTCCTTGTGTATTTAAATTTCATTGCCTGCGTTGCAATAATGATGATCTTCATAAAAACACACACCCTTCTCAGTTTTGGGATTTCTGCAGCTTTATTCTTAAATGGTTTGGTCGTTTTGTTTGAAGAAATTATTTCAGCAATCAAAACTAAGAATAAAAAACTGAATGACGAAGACTCATTATAAAGACAACTTTTAAA
>CALRCO010000036.1 GCA_943354645.1 Candidatus Nomurabacteria bacterium
GGAGGAATAAGAGAATACGCACGAAAAACATCAAACGCTGCTGAATTCTTAATAGTAAACCAAGCTATTGCAGCAGCAGAAGACCGAAATGGAAATTTAGACGGAGCACTTACTCAAATTTCCAAGTCTGAAGAGCCGACACAGGGACAAATTCTCAAAGCATTAGCCGAATGCTGACCTACCAAAAAAAGCAAAAACCACTTCATATTCATGAAGTGGTTTTTTTATTTTAGCGCAGAATTCCCTATCATCTTTAGTGCAGGGATGAATGCGCGAGGAAAAGGGGTCGGGGAAAACTCTAGTTTTCCCCGTGGAGGAGAGCAGTAAGCGAAGCGAGCGTTGAGAACCGAGTGGTTCTCAAAAATAAAGAATCCCCCTGCCGGGGATTCTTTATTTACATCGTATGTTTCGGACTTCGTGTCTGATGATTAAATCGTGCAGGACGAGGTTTTTTGGTCTCCACCACAAGTTCCCCATCTTTCATGGTCACATACACCATATCGCCTTTTTTCGGACCATTCGAGATGATATGCGATGCAATCGGATTTAAGATTTTTGTCTGGATCAAGCGATTGAGCGGTCGCGCACCGTAATGCGGATTGTAGCCTTCTTTCGCCAAGTACTCGTACGCTTCATCTGAAATCGAAAGCGCGATGTCTTTCGGCTTCAATCGATCAATCACGACTTGCGCGCGAATTTTTACAATCTCTTTAATAACTACTGGTGTGAGCACATCAAACACAATAATTTCATCCAAGCGATTCAAGAATTCTGGACGGAAATAATCTTTCAAACTGTCCATCACTTTATTTTTCATCTGGCCGTATTCTGTTTCTGCAGAATTGTTTGAGAAGCCCATTGATTCCATTTTTTCAATGAAACTCGTGCCGATGTTCGAGGTCAAAATAATGATTGTATTCTTGAAGTTCACTTTGCGTCCCTTACCATCTGTAAGCGTTCCTTCATCAAGCACCTGCAACAAAATATTAAATACTTCTGGATGCGCTTTTTCAATTTCATCAAACAAGACCACAGAATATGGTCGGTGGCGCACTTGCTCGGTAAGCTGTCCTGCTTCATCATAGCCGACATAACCCGGCGGTGAACCCACAAGTTTCGAGACACTGTGTCGTTCCATGTATTCACTCATATCTACACGAAGCAATGCTTTGTCATCATTGAACATGAATTGCGCAAGCGCTTTTGTAAGTTCTGTTTTACCCACACCAGTCGGACCAAGGAAAATAAACGAACCAATCGGTCGATTTGGATCTGCAATGCCCGCGCGCGATCGACGCACGACATCCGATATTTTCTTAATCGCCTCATCTTGACCAACAACACGCTTTTTCAATTCTTCTTCCATGCGCGCCAATTTTGCACGCTCTTCTTCCATCATCTTTGCAAGTGGAATACCGGTCCACCTTGCAACGACATCTGCAATATCTTCCGCAGTAATTTCTTCTTTCAAAATACGGCGAGACTTTTGCAATTTCTTGAGTCGCGTCAATTTTTGTTCAAGATCTTTGTTTAATGAAGGAATCAATCCATAGCGAATTTCTGCCGCACGTCCCAAATCTGCGCGCATTTCTGCATTTTCTGCTTCATTGCGAAGTGTTTCCAATTCTTTTTTGATAGCGCGAATTTCGGTCACGGTTGTTTTTTCATTTTGCCACTTGAGTTCAAGTTCTCGTGTTTTCTCGCGCAAATTCGCGATTTCAGTATCGAGCTCTTTTACTCGCGCTTTTACTTCACTCTTACTATTGGTTTCCAAATCTTGTTTGAGTGCTTGTTTCTCAATTTCAAATCGCATAATTTTGCGATGCGTTTCTTCGAGCACTGGCGGTTTATTTTCAAGTGCAATGCGAAGTGACGACGCCGCTTCATCAATCAAGTCAATCGCTTTATCTGGCAAGAAACGATTCGTGATATACCGCGTCGAAAGATTTACTGCCGACACAATTGCATCATCCGTGATGCGCACCCCGTGATAGAGTTCGTACTTTTCTTTCAGGCCGCGAAGAATAGCGATTGCATCATCGGTCGATGGTTCTTCGATGTACACAGGTTGGAAACGTCGCGCGAGTGCAGGATCGCGCTCGATGTGCTTCTGATATTCTTTGAGCGTGGTAGCACCGACCGCGCGAAGTTCCCCACGCGCGAGCGCAGGCTTCAAAAGATTCGCTGCATCCATGGCACCTTCTGACGCGCCAGCGCCAACAATAGTGTGGATTTCATCAATAAAGAGCACAATCTTGCCGTCTGCGCGCTCTATTTCTTTCATGATCGCTTTCAAGCGCTCTTCGAATTCACCACGGTATTTAGTACCTGCAAGCAAACTACCCAAATCAAGCGCGACAATCTCTTTATCTTTCAATGATTCCGGCACATCGTTTTTCGCAATGCGAACCGCGAGACCTTCAACAACGGCGGTTTTACCGGTACCTGGTTCGCCCAAGAGAATAGGATTATTTTTGGTACGGCGAGAAAGAATTTGCATGATGCGCATAATTTCTGTATCACGACCAATGACAGGATCAAGCTTATCTTCGCGCGCGAGCTTAGTGAGATTGCGTGTAAATTTATTCAACATACGGAATTTCTTTTGTCCTTCGCCTTCCGTTGTTTTACTGGTACGAAATTCTTCGATCACTTTCAAAATATCAGTCTTCGATAATTTGAAACGGCCCAAAAATTCTCGTGTATCATTCGGCACATCGAGCAGTGCAACAAATAAATGCTCACACGATACAAATTCATCTTTTAGTTGTGCTGCAATTTTTGTCGAGTGTTCGAGGACATGCGCAAGGTCTGGCGTAATATAAATCTGATATGACGGCGAGATCGTGCCGCGATTTTCCGGACCTTCGATAGTCTCAAGTACATTGTCGGTCAATAACATCGTATCAACTTCGAGTCGATCCAAAATAGAAATGACAATAGACTCCTCTTGGACGAGAAGTGCAGCGAGCAAATGATGCGTGGTGACATTGTTAAGACCTCGCTCAATAGCAAATTCGTGGGCTTTTTTGATGGCCTCTTTAGCCTTTGTAGTAAAATGATTGAGAGGTGGCATATATAAATAGTGGTTAGGGATTAGTTGTTAGGGTTTAGTCTTAGAACAGAAAAAATAAAGCTAATTTTCTAAGCACTAAAAACTAGCCACTGTATCCTTGCCTCATTATAGCATAAATGTCAACCCGATAGTAGAGCTTGGTAACGAACAAAATATGTTTTGCAAAAAGTTTTACCAAGTCTCACTACCGGGTCAAATTGAAAAAAGAAAAGCCATTACAAAAAATGTAATGGCTTTCGATAGAAATTTAGGCAGCGACTTTTATCATCTTCATGAATTCGAGTGTTTCCTGACGATCGTGGATAATACGATTTTTGATATCGTAAGAATAATTGCGAGGAAACATGTCTGCGACATAACCATACGGCAAACGAATTCCGAAATGAGAACGGACACAGACACCATTATTTTTTGGAGCATTTTCTAAAGATAATGCATCTACTAATACTCGATCTCCGAATCTCATATGAGTCAAAAATGAGTGGATAAACATTCCTCGATATACCCCATCTTTATACACATCAACAACACCAAAATATAATCTTGGAGAAATTGGTGTAGTGCGGTGAATTTCAAAAAAGCCATACAAAAGTTTCCGCCCATAATCATGACATTTACCATTCTGTTTTTTGAAATCCTCTCCTAATTCTTTTTTGATTTTTGGGGAGAATACAGGCATAGGAATCGCAGATAAATCCTCTCCAGTTTCTGCCATTAAGTCGAAAAAATTAATATCTGCAGGAGAAATCCGCCTCTCAAATTCTTTCCGTTCCTCTGGTTTAATAGCAAAGAAATCACGAAAAGATTCATTGGTATCTCGCCTGTAACCATCGAGTCTATCGTAAATTGTTTTCATGTTTTAAGTTTTTTATCACTGTACATGAAAAATAACTTATGTCAATGCAACCTTATTTTACAAGCATTTGGCGGTCATAGACCGTTTTTAGCGCTGCGATAAATTCTACGAGGTCTTTTTTGGTAGTCGCGCGACCGAGCGTGATGCGCATTGAACCCCATTGTTCATTTGGTCGAATAGCGGCAATAACATGGGACATGCCTTCCCCGCCAGATTTACATGCGGATTTTTCAGAAATGGCAAAACCGAGTGCATCTACACCAATAACCAACAGCTCGCTCGATATATTTGGAATCGTCATGTTGATATTATTCGGCAGACGATTTATTGCATCACCATTTAAAATAGCATCAGGAATTATTTTTTGGATTTCAGCGATGGTGAAATCGCGGAGCGCCGATAGGCGCTCCGCTTCGGTTGTGCGAAGACTGGCTGCAACTTCTACTGCTTTTGCAAACCCAACAATTGCAGTGACATTTTCTGTTCCTGCGCGACGACCTTTTTCTTGGTCACCACCAAA
>CALRCO010000037.1 GCA_943354645.1 Candidatus Nomurabacteria bacterium
AAGGCAGTACACTGGCACATTATTGACACTCAAGCACGAAAGCGTGGGTAGCGAATGGGATTAGATACCCCAGTAGTCCACGCCCTAAACGATGTTCTCTCGCTATACGGAGTATCGACCCTCTGTGTGGCTTAGCTAACGCGATAAGAGAACCGCCTGGGAAGTACGATCGCAAGATTAAAACTCAAAGGAATAGACGGGGACTCGCACAAGTAGTGGATTATGTGGTTTAATTCGACGGTAAACGAAGAACCTCACCAAGGTTAGAAATCTACGTGAAAGGTTCCAGAAACGGAATCCCTCGCAAGACTAGTAGACAGGTGCTGCATGGCCGTCGTCAGTTCGTGGTTTGAATTGTTCCCTTAAGTGGGGTAACGAACGCAACCCTCGTCGTGTGTTATATTTGTCACACGAGACTGCCCCGACCAAAGCGCGGAAGAAGTTGAAAGTTTTTAAAGTTTGTAAAGTTATAAAGTAAACGCAATGTGTTCACTTGATAACTTTCGACTTTATAACTTTATAACTATTTTGTTCGCTTCGGTCGGGGAGGAAGGAGAGGATGACGCCAGGTCAGCATGGCCCTTGATACCTTGGGCTACACACATAATACAATGGCTATAACAACAGGACGCGACGTGGTAACACTGAGCAAATCCCTATAAAAATAGCCCCAGTTCGGATTGAGGTCTGCAACTCGACCTCATGAAGTTGGAATTACTAGTAATCGCAGGTCAGACATACTGCGGTGAATACGTTCTCGAGTCTTGTACTCACCGCCCGTCAACTCAAGGGAGCCGGTAATACCCGAAATCTCTCCACAAGGAGGGCCTACGGTAAGATCGGTGACAGGGAGTAAGTCGTAACAAGGCACGGGTAGCGGAAGCTGCTCGTGGAATCATTCAATGTGAATCGTTTTGACCCACCGGTATGGTGGCTCTCAAAACTTATCGGTTGATACCAACATTTTTAATGTTCGGATAGGCCAGAAACGTAGTGCCTTAAAAACGTTTTGACAGCCGGAAAGACGGTACAAACGAAACAATAGAAAGTACAGATTGTTTCTCAAATTTTAATGCAATAAAATTCAAATAAGAAACGTAAAAAGCCACCCATCGGGTGGCTTTTTACGTGGTGCTCTTTACAGTGGGATGAAACTGTTTCTTTTACGAAAAATTGCATCAAAATAGAGTTATCCACTGTCTGTTTTTGGCGCGTTTGTTGCTAAAATGGTAATTACCGTAGTTTTCACTAACCACTAAAAGCTAATCACTAATCACTTTTTTTATGCCACTCACCCTCATCAAAAAACGCTCCGGTTCGATTGTTGATTTTGATCAATCACGCATTGAAGTTGCCATAAAAAAAGCATACGAAGCGACAAGTATTACGATTAGTGATAGCGATGTCGCAGAACTTGCAAACAAGGTGGTGATTGCAATTGAAACCGTGCTTGGTGAAGGTGAAGAAGCGCGCGTGCCGTCTGTTGAAGACACTCAAAATGAAGTAGAGCGTGTTATCGCAGATCGCGGAGATTTTTTAGTTGCAAAAGCATACATTCTCTATCGCCAAGAACGTGCAGAAGTACGATATGAACAACAACAAGCGCTTTTAGAAAAAATTGATCGCGCAGAAGTTAAAGTTAAAACTCGTTCAGGAAAAATTATTCCATTTGATATTAAACAAATCGAGAAGGCAATTGAAAATGCATGTATTGGTTATGAAAAATGTGTTGATGTGCCAGAAATTGTTGCTGCGGCAAAATTAAATATCTATGATGGCATCACGACAAGTGAAATCAATAAAGCAATTGTCATGGCGCTCAAGACTCGCGTGGAACGCGACCCTGCATTTGCATTTATCACCGCACGATTTTTGTTCAACGACCTCTACAAAGAAGTAATCGGCGTTGATGAATATTCAAAACACTTCGTGTCGCTCCATGAAAAAGGATTTGCTGATTCGATTGCAAAAGGCATTGCGGATAAACGTCTCGATACAAAGATGGCAGATTTTGATTTGCCGAAGCTTGCAAAAGCCCTCAAACCAGAACGTGATCATCTGTTTGAATTCATGGGTGCGCAGATTCTCTACGACCGATATTTCTTGCGTGATCACGAACAAAAGTTTCTAGAAACACCACAGTATTTCTGGATGCGTATTGCGATGGGACAAGCGCTTGTTGAAGAAGATAAAAACGAAAAAGCAATCGAATTTTACGAGACTATTTCGCAAATGTTGTATGTGCCATCAACGCCGACACTGTTGCACTCTGGTACCGCACACGCACAAATGTCGTCTTGTTTTCTTACCTATACCGAAGATGATTTGCATCATATTTTCCACTCAATCGGTAACAATGCACAGCTCGCAAAATGGTCTGGTGGTGTTGCCAATGACTGGACGGCAATTCGCGGTACCAATGCACTCGTCAAATCTATCAACACGGGCTCACAAGGGGTTATTCCATTTTTGAAAATCGTCGATGCGACAACTGCATCAATCAATCGCTCGGGTAAGCGCCGTGGTGCGACGTGTGTGTATCTTGAAACATGGCACATCGATATCGAAGAATTTTTAGACCTCCGCAAAAACACTGGCGATGAACGTCGTCGTACGCATGATACCAATACCTCAAACTGGATTCCTGATCTGTTTATGAAGCGTGTTGCAGAAGATGGTGATTGGACACTTTTTTCTCCAGAAGAAACACCAGACTTGCACGAAATTTATGGCAAGAAATTTGAAACGGCATACGTGCAATATGAAAAAATGGCAGACGAAGGAAAAATTCGTTTGTTCAAGCGTATGAAAGCGCAAGAATTGTGGCGCAAAATGATTATGATGATTTTCGAAACAGGACACCCATGGATGACATGGAAAGATCCGATGAACATTCGTTCTCCGCAGGATCATGTGGGCGTTATTCATAGTTCAAACCTCTGTACAGAAATTGCGCTCAACACCTCAAAAGATGAAGTTGCGGTGTGCAATATCGGCTCACTCAACCTCGTTCGTCATTTTAATAATGGCGCGCTCGACAGAGAGCTCATGGCGAAGACCATCAAAGTTGCAATGCGCATGCTCGACAACGTTATCGACTTAAACTTCTATCCAATTCCTGAAGCGGAATATTCAAACAAAAAACACCGTCCTGTCGGTCTTGGTATTATGGGACTGCAAGATTTATTCTTTGATCTCAATATCAATTTTGATTCAGAAAAAGCAGTCGAGTATTCTGATGAACTCATGGAATTTGTCTCATGGCATGCGATTTATAATTCTGCGATGCTCGCAAAAGAAAAAGGTGCATATGAGACGTTCAAAGGATCAAAATGGGATAGAAGTATTTTCCCGGTAGACACCATCAAGATTCTTGAAGATGAGCGTGGTATCCCAACAAACATTGCACCAACGGGCAAAATGGATTGGGCGCCAGTTCGACAAGCAGTCAAAGAATTTGGCATGCGCAATTCAAATACGATGGCGATTGCACCAACGGCAACGATTGCGAACATTTCTGGTTGTTTGCCATCCATCGAACCAATTTACAAAAACATGTATGTGAAGAGTAATTTCTCTGGTGAATTTACGGTGGTGAACTCGTATTTGGTAGAAGATTTAAAAACACTCAATTTGTGGAATTCGGATGTGCTTGAAAAGATAAAACACTTTGATGGTAAATTGGATGAAATAGATGAATTACCAAATTGGGTGAAAGCAAAATATAAAGAGACATTCCAAATCGAACCTCATTGGGTTATTGCGCACGCTGCACATAGAGGGAAGTGGATTGATCAATCACAATCTATCAACCTATTTATGAGTACACAGTCTGGCCGTGCTATCTCCGATACGTACATGGAAGCATGGACTGCAGGACTTAAGACTACTTACTACCTTCGCACCCTTGCAGCCTCATCAATTGAAAAATCAACAATTGATATCAATAAATTTAAAGATACCAAACCTGCAAATGCTGATGCTGCTGCTGTCGCGCAGACAATCACCACGCGCCCAAAAGTGACGGTGTTTAAAGATGAGAGTTGTGAGAGTTGCCAGTAGACACAAAGTAGCTGGGGGACTTGTAGCTAGTAGCTAGGGTTTCCGAACAAACAAAAGCAGGATTGCCTACGGCAATCCTGCTTTTGCGCTCTCCCTCTCCATGCTAAGGAGAGGGCTGGGGGTGAGGTAGATTTATTTGTATTCTTTTTGTCATTCCGGACACGAGTCCGCGAAGTTTGATCCGGAATCCATTGCGGAAATTAAAAAAGCCGCCGGAGATTTTCCGGCGGCTTTTCATCATTCAATAATTTGTTTTCTTGTAAAATGATTCCACTTTTTCCAAATAAAACCACCTTCGACTTCATAGTTACTGAGAGGTTCTATCACTGCAAGGAG
>CALRCO010000038.1 GCA_943354645.1 Candidatus Nomurabacteria bacterium
CATTGCGAGATCGCGCACTTTTTTCTGTGGCAGAGATACATGAACTTCTACACCACGTTCAAATCCTTCTTCAGCTTCTTCCGGTGAATCCGAAATGGACAAGTCCTCTTCGTCATCATTTACTTTCGGTTTTCTCTTATGCATCATCGTCACTTCAAGAAATGCATCTCCTCCACCAAACATGACTTTGAAGAAATCTTGGAATTGCGTATTGATTTTGTGAATACCATTTTTAAATTCTGCTTCGAGCTTCTCGCGCAAATCCATAATGAGCTCTTCTAAATTTTTGATTGCTTCCGTCACGTCCGCAAGTTCTTTTATTAAAAACACATCACGTTCCTGTGCTTCTTGGTATTCTTTTATCGTATCAATGCCCGAGCCACCACCGATTTCCTCCAATTTTATTTTTGCACGTTCAAGGGTACGTTTTAATTCCGTACGTTGTTCTGCGCTCAGTATTTCTGGAGCAGTGCGCGCAAGCTGACCAATTTCTGGACCGATGAGCACACCACCTTCGCGAAGTTCTAAATCAAATGCTTCATTGTCGCGAGTATGACGTTCTTCAACAAGCGTGAGCGCGCGAAGCTCTGAGAGTGTTCGCTCAAGTGCTTGGCGTGCTTCATAATATGCGCGCTCTTCTTCGCGAGCGTTCGTCGTTTCGTATTTTATTTTTTCTTCTAAGACATCAATATCTTTCGCGATTGCTTTTTCTTGCTGTTCTAACTGTGTGTAGGTTTCCTGTGCAGCAGCAAGCTCTTGTTCGATGCGCGCAATATCATCATGCGTTTTTTCTTCATGTACTGATTCGGCGATACTTATCTTAAATTGAGCAACTGCATGACGAATTGCGGTCAAGCGTTCCAATATTTCTTCTTTGGTAGATTCTGTAAATGCACGATCTGCGTCTTCTAAAATGACATCACACAAGTTTGATACTTTTTCGTACGAAATTGGCGCGCGTTCGTGAGTTGCAGTATGCACCGGCTTTTTCACGAGCTCAAGCGCACCCTCCAAACGGCCAAGTACACGGAGCAGTGAATCTCGCTCTTCGGTTATTTTGCGGCGCTTTGCAATAAGCTCGATGCGTTCTTTCTGTTCAGCACTTTCAACACTACCGCCGTGCGACATTTTTTGTTCGTGCTCTGCGACACTTTTTTCATGGAGTCGTTTTGCATCAAGTAACGATTTTTTCTGCTCGCCAATAGTTGCCTGTTCTTGTATGAGATATGCGTGCACGGATGGCAAATATCTGCCGTACATTTCTTTTACTTCTTCTCGGAGTGACTTTGCGCGCTCTATTTTCTCAACTTGTTTTTTCAGGAACGTAATATGCGGCGCGATTTCTCGACGTAAACTTTGTGCCTCACGCATATTCTCGCGAGATTTTTCTAATTTGCGTTCACTCTCACGAATACGATATTGATAGACTTTAAGACCAAGTGCATCTTCGATCATTTCACGGCGATCTTTCGCGCGTGCGGTCAAAATATGATCTGCCTCGCCTTGGGAAATAATGTGGTGACCAGATGCGCCGATGTGTACTGATGAGAGGAGTTCGACAATGTCTTTCAATCGCACATCGGTACCATTTATTTTGTATGCTGATGAACCATCGGCGTACACTTCGCGGGTAATAGCTACTTCGTCAAAATCTACCGAGAGCGATGTTTCTGCGCCGCTTGCAAATTGGAATTTGCGATTGTGATTATCAAAGACAATAGTGACGGATGCGCGCGATGGTGCGACAGTGCCTTTGCCTCCTTTGAAAATAAGATCAGTACCACCTTTTCCTCGGAGCGATTTCATGGATTGTTCACCGAGCACGAAGCGGATTGCTTCGACGACGTTTGATTTACCGGAACCATTCGGTCCAACAATGCCTGTGACCGGCGACGTAAAAATAAACTCGGTCTTCTTGCCGAATGATTTGAAACCGTTAAGTTCAAGGCGCTTGAGGGTCATAATATATGTAATGATTATAACCTTGAATTTAATTTATGTCATCGCAAAAACCTCACCCTACCCTCTCCTGCAAAAGAGAGGGTTTCGCAACAATATTCATTGTGCTGTTCGGCTCCTTCCCCTTTGCAGGGGAAGGCTGGGATGAGGTTTTTGTTATTGCAGTGTATTTAAAATCTTTACCATCACTCCTTCGATATTCGTATTTATTTCATTATTCCAAAAACGAAGCACATCGATACCTTGTGTCTTCAAATAATGAGTTCGAATTTCGTCATATTCTTTTGCATCATCATGTTGAATACCGTCTATTTCAATCACTAGTTTTTTCTCTGTACAATAAAAATCAACAACATATTTTCCAATACTTACTTGTCGTCTAAATTTATACCCAGTTTGATTGTTGCGGAGTTTTGACCACAAGATTATTTCTTGCGGCGTTTGATTGCGACGGAGTGTTTTACGAATAGCAACGCGTTTGTAATTGTTTATATCAAACGAACTGTTGTTGATCATATATTTAGCAAAAACCTCACCCCAGCCCTCTCCTGCAAGGAGAGGGGGCTAGCTACAATTCCTTATACTTATTCTTATCACTTATACTTCCTAGCTCCACTTCTTCGCCACAAGCGCTGCCTTTGCTGCTTCTTGTTCCGCTTCTTGTTTTGACTTCCCTTTTGCACTGCCGAGCAATTCTTTACCGACATAGACACCGATAGAAAATTGCTTATCGTGGTCAGGACCTGATTGTGACAACACTTTGTACACCGGCGTGATGCCCATATGTTCTTGTGCTTTTTCTTGAATGAGACTTTTCGGATCTTGCCACAATTTTTCTGCAACGATCTGCTCGGTGAGTGGCAACAGATTTTTTGCAATAAAATCACTGGCCGCATCATACCCACGATCAAGATAAATCGCGCCAATAACCGCTTCAAAGGTATTTGCAAGAATGTAGTGACGCGCCTTGCCCAAATCTTTTGATTCGCCGCGAGAGAGCATAAGATGCTCGTTCATATTTAATTTGCGCGCAACATCTGCAATGGTGTGCGAATTTACAAGCGCCGCGCGGTATGCGGTGAGTTCGCCTTCATTTTTCGTCGGATATTTTTTGTACAAAAATGACGTGACGACAAGTTCAAGAACCGCATCACCCAAAAATTCTAGGCGTTCGTTGTGGGAAAATCCAGTTTTCGGATTTTCGTTGATATAGGATCGGTGCACAAATGCTTGCAAGAGTAAGTCTTTGTTTGCAAAATGTACGCCGATTGATTGCTCAAATGGAGTTAGATCTTTCATGAGTGGTGAAGATGGTGGAAATGAGAAGTTGGAAGCCGAACGACTTCTAAACTCTAATCTCGAACATCGATTAATATAATAATACTACGCCACAGGTTCGAGTGTGGTGATTTTTTCAATAGCTTGCGCGAGAATTGGGACGATATCGTCATAGGTCTTAATCTCGCCAATATCAGAGAGCGGGAACCAGTCTGCCCCGTCCAACCCGCCTGACGAGTGTAATTTGAGCTCTTGGTAAGGCGCTTCAGCTAGGAAGTAGTGTACTTCCTTCCGAATCTTACCTTTTTCTGGGTGAGATGCAACATAGTCGTTAAAACCGAGTTTTTCAACCACCGTAATCGACAATTCAAGTTCATCTTTGATTTCGCGCTTCACGCCTTCAAATTCGTCTTCATCGGTCTCTACGCCGCCTTTCGAAAGCGTCCAGTAGCCGAATACATCATGCACAAGCGCAAGTAATGTTTGCCCATTGTGCTTTGCAAAAATAACCGCACCCACTTTTTTCTCAACAGGAAACTTTGCAGGATCTGTTTCTTCGAATACTTTTTTCTTTTTACTTACTTCATCTTTGCCTGGTTCGCCGATTTCTTTGTAGACCGCGCCCAAGACGCCATTCACGAAACGGCCGGATGTCTCGCCACCAAAACTTTTTGCGAGTTCGATGGATTCATTGATAGCAACTTTTGGCGGTACTTGCGTGCGGTCACCAAACAGGAGTTCTGCCAAACCGAGGCGCAAAATATTTCTGTCGATGACATTAATTTTATCAATCGGCCATTCTGGCGCAGCTTTTTCGATGATTTCATCAATAATAGATTTCTTTTTAATCACCAAATCAACGAGTGACGCGATAAAGGTCGAGTCATCAAGTCCTGGACCAAATTCTGCCTCATTGCGCGCAAGCACGGTTGGGATATCACTTGCATACGCATTAAAATCCCACTCAAAGAGTGTTTGTAATGCTATAGATCGGGACAAGTGTCTGTTAGCCATGATATTGATTAAAGAGCGA
>CALRCO010000039.1 GCA_943354645.1 Candidatus Nomurabacteria bacterium
CTCGGTATCTTCTCAACAAAGGCTCGTGCAGCTCGTATGGCTCGCAATCCTAAGACAGGTGAAGCAGTCAAGGTAGCAGCTACCACGGTTCCAAAGTTCCGTGCAGCAAAAGCGCTTAAGGATGCAGTTAAATAAACAGTCGAGTCCTCTATAGAAAAAACCGCTCAATAATGAGCGGTTTTTTCTATACTTTTTACAAAAATCAATATTTTTGCTATGCTTGGGACACCAACGTTTATACCAATGCGGGATTAGTTTATCGGTAAAACAACAGTTTTCCAAACTGTGGTGAGGAGTTCGACTCTCCTATCCCGCACATATGAAAAAACACCTTATATAAGGTGTTTTTTCATATTCCCTATTCTTTCTTCTTATCAAGCTTCTCAAGGCCGAGCGCTTTGACGCCAAAGTAGACAACTGCCGCGATAATCACAAAATCAATAAGTGTTGAGATGACTGCTCCCCACTTGAGTGATGCAGTGCCAATAGTAAGTACTTTATCGACAAGATTTACTTTACCGAGTGCGAGCCCAACAAGAGGATTGATAATATTCTCGACAAGTGAGGAGACCATCTTCGATACTGCCCCACCTAAAATAAAACCAACTGCGAGTCCGACAACCCCTTGTTCACGAATAAAAGTTAGGAAGTTTTTTATGTGCATAGATATAAATAAGTGAAATAGTAAAGACGTATTTGATACAAGTTGCATTTTAACACGGGATTTATTAATAAGACAGGATTCGCCCGCGACTAAAACTTTTTCGTCAAAAAGTTTTGTCTGGGCACCGCCTCGCGATTTTTTGAAGCAAAAAATAACGCTGTGGCGTTCGAATCCCTGCCGCAAGTGAAGCAGTTCACTTGCTCACCCCGACAATATGAAAATCCTCCAGAAATGGAGGATTTTCATATTGTCGGGGTGCAGGGATTCGAACCCTGAGTCGCCTCTTCCCAAAAGAGGAATGTTAGCCGTTACACCACACCCCGATATTAATTCAAAAGTAAGATTATCGTAGCATTTTATTACTATATAAACAAGAAACGCCAATCATACTGATTGGCGTTTGTGCATTCTCTTTTTGGAATAGAGCTATTCATCTATTTCCATAAACTCACGGGAGGCATTTAGAGCAACTCCTTCTGTGTCGAAGTAACCTCGTTCATGTTTTTTTGGGGTGATACTGTCGAAACTTTCTCCATCAGAATCAATATGATCCTCATCGTCCATTTTACGATGTTTAAATCTTTTACTTGGAGCATGTAACTGCTCATTTTCTTGGGGTTTTGTTTTGTTTGACATAAAAGAGCTTTTATAAGTCAATCGTACTACGATTATTTTCCTTGTCAATCAAATATTCTCAATTCTGACTACTCGCGCTTTTTTTGTATCTTCATATAAATACACACATAATAGATCAATTTGCCAGTTTTTGGTTATTTTATGTTCCATGAGAAACAATTCAACAGTCTTATAGAGTCGCTTAAGCTTCATAGGATGGACATTATCTTCTGGTCTAAAGGCGATTGTTTCAGGTGAAACACTTTCACGTGTAACAATCGACTTTACTTCAAAAAAGAACACCTTGCCCTTATCTTCAGCAACCACATCAATCTCCCCTGCTTTCATCGTGTAATTTCGGTCAATAATCTTAAATCCGTGTTTTTCCAGCCAAAGTACAGCAACATTCTCCCCTGCTTCTCCACGCTTTTGAGTTTTAGAGGTGAATACCTTTGGCATGAACTAGTAAGTAGATAGTAGTAAATAGTAAGTAGGGATACAAAGCAAAGAAGCCCAGTGTTACACATGTAACACTCTAAAGTGTACCATAGCTCTTATTTTTTGATTTCCCTACTATCTACTACCTACTTTCTACTTACTTGCTCTTGTTACACATGTAACACTATAAAAATGTGCCACGTGAAACGTTTTACTATTTAAAGGACAGCGAAAGTGTTATTTAATACTGTCTTTTATAAAAAACCCTTATTTTTCAACATTTTTTGTATTTTTTCCTACTTACTACTATCTACTAACTACTTACTTGCTCGTGTCCTTTATGAACAATGTGCACTTAGTTATCCACATATTAACAAAATAACCATATTTTTTAACAAAAAAGCTCTAAAGGACATTTACAGCTTTTACAAACACCGCATCGAATTCACTTATGTCCTTTAGACGATAAAAGACATTTAAAAGAAAAATTCCCGATCAGTGAATTTTTCTTTTTCAAACTTTTTGTGCGGGTAGGGAGAATCGAACTCCCGTCTCATCCTTGGCAAGGACGTGTTCTACCACTAAACCATACCCGCAATCTTTTTTCGAATGTAGCCATTGTAGCAATATGCGCGAAAATTGCAAAGGGAATAAAGCATTTACAATACAAGGGCTTCTCTGTATACTGATTTCATTACTACGTAAATATTACGCACCCGTAGTGAAACGGATATCACGACTGTCTTCGGAACAGTTAATGCAGGTTCGAGTCCTGCCGGGTGCACCACAAACATATGACCCTCGAAAAAATGAAATTAGTCCCTGAAAATGCACTCACCGTCTTACGGACATTAGAGGAACACGGCTATAAAGGACATCTCGTTGGTGGCTGTGTCCGTGATATTCTAAAGGACAAAAAACCCAAAGATTGGGATATAGCGACTGATGCTAAACCGGACCAAATCCAGGCGCTTTTTCCTAAGACCGTCTACGAAAATGCCTTCGGCACCGTGGCAGTTATCTTTGAAAATAAAGGGGAAATTGACAATATAGACCCTACGGCAACCGTCATAGAAGTGACGCCGTATCGTGCAGAAGGTACCTATTCCGATAAAAGACATCCTGATTCCGTGTCCTTTATGACCGATGTCCTTTATGACCTTAAGAGACGCGACTTCACCATCAACGCCATGGCGATGTCCTTTACAGGCGAACTCACGGATCCGTTTGATGGACAAGGGGACTTGGAGCTAAAAATAATTAAAGCTGTCGGTAACCCAACGGATCGTTTCGAAGAAGATGCGCTTCGTATTTTGCGCGCAATTAGATTCTCTACACAGCTTGGATTTGTCATCGAACAGGGGACTGCAGATGCAATGCTTGCAAAAAAAGAACTCGTGAAGGAACTCTCACAAGAGCGCATCCATGATGAGTTTGTAAAAATGATCATGTCGCCAGATCCCGTGCTTGCGGTCGCACTTATGGAACGCTTCGGTATTCTCGAATACATCATTCCCGAACTTCGGGAGGGAATTGGTTGTGAGCAGGGAGGTGCACACATATTCGACGTCTTCGAGCACTTGTTGCACGCGCTTGGCCACGCAGCAGAGAAAAATTGGCCACTTGAAGTGCGCATCGCCGCATTGTTTCATGACATCGGCAAACCCAGAAGCAGACGTCTAGCGCCGTCGCTACTGGGCAAGGCCCCGTCCAAGAAATATACCTTCTACGGCCACGAAGTCATCGGCGCTCGTATGGCACAAAAAATAATGGAGCGCCTCAAATTCCCAAAGAAGGTGACTGACCTCGTCGTCACGCTTGTTCGTCAGCACATGTTCTTCTCTGACACGGAGACCATCACACTCTCTGCGGTGCGTCGCGTTGTGGCAAAGGTAGGGAAGGATAATATTTGGACGCTCATGGATATCCGCGAGTGCGACCGTGTCGGTATGAAGAAAAAGGAAGCGCCGTACCGATTGCGCAAGTATCACGCCATGATCGAAGAAGTCCTCCGCGATCCGATTTCTGTTTCACAGCTGAAAGTAGATGGGACCATCCTTATGAATGAACTTGGTATCAAACCATCTCCTCGCATGGGGTGGATGTTGCACGCACTCCTTGAAGAAGTGCTCGATGATCCATTAAAAAATACTCGCGACTACTTGGATAAACGAGTGGGGGAATTGGACAAACTTTCTGATCTAGAATTAAAAAAGCTCGGCGAACAGGGAAAAGAAGCGAAAGAGGCATTAGAAGGGGAAGAAGTTGCGAAGTTGCATAAGAAGCATGGGGTATAAAAAAGAGCGGCTCATCTGAGCCGCTCTTTTGATTAATCATTTTTTTCGCGCCACAACAGCAAGATAAGTTGGATAAGTGTCTCCATCTATTTGCTCTGCAGCAGGGAATTCATACCCTTCATGTAAGACAATCAGTTCAAAATGTTTAAGAAACCACACACTGATATACTCTTCCATTATATGCGTCGGTTCGTGAACAG
>CALRCO010000040.1 GCA_943354645.1 Candidatus Nomurabacteria bacterium
AACGACTCGGTGCAAAATACGACATGGCGCTTACGAATGTGAAGTTTGATACTGATCCAAACGCACAAACAGCATCAAAATCTTCTCGTACAGGGAAAGATGTAAAGCCATATACAGAGTTTAAGGTCATGTTTACGACTCAGAGCAGTTACGAAAGCTTTATCCAATTTATGAGTGAAATGGAAAAGACGCTTCGCCTTGTTGATTTCAAATCAATTGACTTCTCTTCCACTGATACTAATACCAAAGGAATCATGAAGTACAATGTCACCATTACCACCTATTACTTGAAAAGTTAATATATGAAATCACACACTAAGAAAATTATTTTTGGAGTCGTCATCTTCACCGCAATTGTTGCTGGTACTTATGGCACAAAAGATAATGTCAGTTTTGGTAGTGATTTGTCACAGACAGGGGTGACCGCAGGAGATGTTGCTTCCGGATCCGCATCATCACTTGCAAGTGGATTTCTCTCCACACTACTTGCTATTCAAGGCATCAAACTCAACACTGATTTATTTAGTGATCAAAGTTTTGGGTTGTTGACAGATAATACCTACGAGCTTATTCAACCAGGCAACGAAGGACGTCCAAATCCTTTTGCCCCAATTGGTTCTGATGCTACCTTATCTCAAGGAGGAGCACTTAATGTTAGCTTTGCTGCACCGAGCGCAATCACAAAGACAGGTGCAACCTTCGGCGCTACGATTACAGGCGCACCATCTAAAGTCACCATGACTCGCTGGTTTGAATACGGTTCAACACCGCAAGTTGCAAGTAAGACAGCGCTCATTACTGGTGCATTTACAAAAGCAGTTACCGATCTTGAACCTGGCACAACCTATTATGTCCGCGCGGTTGTTGAAATTAATAAAATCAAGTACTCAAGTCCTATAAAATCGTTCCGTACATTAGACCTCGTAACAGGAAACTAATATGAGCCTCCTTGATGCGCTCGTACAACAAGGAGCTTTGAAGGACACTGACCTTCCAAGTCTCGTCAAAACCGCCAATGAAAAATATGGCGGTGATTTGGATACGGCGCTTACTGATTTTGGCGTTTCCAAAGAAACACTTCTTTCCTTTAAATCCAATTATTATGGGTTGCCGTTTCGCGACGTTGATGCAGGGAGAGTAGTCGCTGATGTCTTGAAATATATTCCTGAAGATGCGGCTCGTCATTATCAATTTATTCCTATTGCACTTCACGAAGGAGTACTCGAGGTGGGTATTGTTGATCCAGAAGACACTGCAGCAAATAATGCACTGCAGTTTATCACCTCAAAGAGTAATGTGCCGTATAAACTTTTCCTTATTTCAAAAGCAAATTTTGAACGCATTGTTGAAAATTATAAAGGGCTCACCGGTGAAGTAGAAGCTGCTATTTCTGAAATTGATAGTGAACTCGCTGATGTTGACACTACAGGAGTTGAAATTATTGGACACGATGCAACAAGTGGTGTTGATGAAGCAAAAATTGTCGAAGATGCGCCTATTATCAAAATCGTTGCCGTCATTCTTCGTCACGCAACAGAAGGTAATGCATCTGATATTCACATTGAATCAACAGGGGACAAAGTAAAAGTTCGATTTCGATTGGATGGTATTTTGCACACGTCGCTTATTTTGCCATTGAACGTATTTGCCGGTATTGTTGCGCGTATTAAAATTTTGGCAAAACTTCGTCTCGATGAAAAACGCAAACCGCAAGACGGCTCATTTGCAACACGTATCTCAGGGCGTAAGGTTGAGTTTCGTGTTTCAACATTTCCATCTTATTATGGTGAAAAAGTGGTGATGCGTATTCTTGATCCAGAAAAAGGTATTCGTAATCTTGAATCGCTCGCGCTTACGGATGATAATTTGGCACTCGTTAAAGAAGCACTCGCTCGACCATTCGGCCTTATTCTCATCACAGGGCCAACAGGATCCGGTAAATCAACGACACTCTACTCGATGCTCAATGCGCTTGATCGTGAACGCTACAACGTGGTGTCTCTTGAAGATCCAGTGGAATATCAAATTCCTGATGTCTCACAATCACAGGTGATGCCAGAAATCGGTTATACATTTGCAACAGGGCTTCGTTCTATTCTCCGTCAAGATCCAGACATGATTATGGTGGGAGAAATTCGCGATAAAGAAACAGCCCAGCTTGCTATTCAGGCAGCGCTTACGGGGCACTTGGTGCTTTCGACACTACACACCAACAATGCAGTTGGTGTTGTTCCTCGTTTGATAGATATGGGTATTGACCCTTACTTGCTTGCACCAACGCTCGTCCTTGCTATTGCGCAGCGGTTAGCACGCATCGTGTGCCCAGAATCACGTCAAAAAGTACCAATAGATGAGCCAACAAAGTTATTGATTGATAAACAATTTGCAGATGCAACACCAGAGGTGAAAAAGAAATACGGATTAGAAAACATTACAGAGAAATACAATGTCGTCCCATCGCCAGAATGTCCTACAGGTACTCGGGGCCGTATGGCAGTGTTTGAAATGTTTAAGGTGGGGAAGGAAATGCAAAAAGTAATTCTTACAAACCCTATTGAAAGTGAAATCTGGAAGGTTGCTCGCGCACAAGGAATGCTCACGATGAAAGAAGACGCTATTATCAAAAGTTTGAAAGGGGAGTTACCGTTTGAAGAAGTCTATAGTGAACTGTAAGATTGTTTTGTCGCGGAACCCCCTCCTTATCTTAGGAGGTTGCACTCGGGGTAGGGACCCGAGCGCAAGACCGTTTGAGCTTTTTTCAGAGCAAAGCGAATGAAAAAAGCCAAAGGGTGTACTGCTCCTGTAAGGAGTGCCCGTTAGGGCGGGGTGGTTATTTTTTTTGTGTCATCCTGAACTTGATTCAGGATCCAGGCTAATTAAATTACGTGTTATACAAAACTTATTATGTATACATATTGGCAACCGATAGGAATGGAACGATTTATATCGGGATCACTAATAATTTGGAGAGGCGCATGTATGAACATAAAAATAATTTAATAGAGGGATTCACTGAAAAATACAATGTGCATAAGTTGGTATTTTACGAAGAAACAAATGACATTAATGTCGCTATTACAAGAGAGAAACAATTAAAAAATTGGAGAAGAGAATGGAAATTAGAACTCGTTGAGAAAAATAATCCACAATGGGAAGATTTAGCAATATAGCCTGGATTCCGGATCGCGTTCGAAGACTCACTTGTCCGGAATGACAACAAAAAGAACAGGATAAGGAGGGGAGAAGTTGCAAGCCCTGTATGACACAAAAGGATAAGGAGGGGAGAACATAAGTCATAATCCACAAAAAATAGCTTTTTCTTAGAAAATATGCGCTATACTATACACACATATTATGGCAGACGATACAGCAACAAAGAAAAAAATATTAATTATTGATGATGATACATTTCTTCTCGATATGTATTCACTTAAATTTTCTCAATCAGGATACGCAGTAGACACCGCGCTTGGTTCTGAGCAGGCATATGAGAAAATGAAACAAGGTGCTACGCCGGATATTTTTCTTACCGACATTGTGATGCCGACCATGGACGGCTTTGAATTGTTAGAAAAATTACGCGCAGAAAAATTACTTGCAAACGCGGTGGTGATTATTTTATCAAACAGAGGTCAGCAAGTCGATATTGATCGAGGAGTATCGCTTGGCGCTGACGGATACATTGTTAAAGCATCAAGTACGCCATCAGAAGTTGTTGCAAAAGTCGCTGAAATTTTATCGAAGAAAAAATAGAAACTTATTATTTACTAACTATTTACTAAATTATGGACTACGCGCAAGAAGTTGATTCATTGATAAGTACCCTTATTCACGAAGGAGGTTCTGATTTGCATCTTTCGGCACTTCGCCTTCCGGTGATTCGAGTGA
>CALRCO010000041.1 GCA_943354645.1 Candidatus Nomurabacteria bacterium
TGGATTGCGATTAGTCGCGAAACGTATGCGAGAAAAAGCTGAAGAATTAGAAGAAGAAATGGTGGATGTGCGCAAAGAAGACAAAACCATTCGCGCATTTACTATTCCTGCACAAGAAGACTTGATGGGAGAAATAATTAAAATATCTTCGTTTGAAATAATTATTCCTAAAACAGGAAAGAAGAGGATTAGAGAAGTCGATGTGAAGCTCAAGAAAAATCAACATCTTTTATTGCAAGGGCCGAACGGTATCGGTAAGAGCACTTTACTTGAACGATTAGCGAAGGGTGCAGAAGGATCACATATCACCGACGGTATTCGTGTTGGTTATTATCGTCAAGATTTCTCAACGCTCAATTTTGATGACACGGTATACAAGTCGCTCGCAAGCGCAATGCTTGCTGGTGGCCGGACGCTTGATGAAGGATTTATGCGCGCAACAGGTGCGAGCTTCCTTATAACTAGTGAACTCATGCAGACCAAAGTGGGAAGCCTCTCAGAAGGACAGAAAGGATTGGTTGCTTTTGCACGACTTGTTTTGGAACGTCCAGGACTTCTTATTCTTGACGAGCCGACGAACCACATCAACTTCCGCCATTTGCCAATCATTGCCGAAGCTATCAACAAATACTCAGGCGCACTTATTCTTGTCTCCCACGTACCCGAATTTGTCGCCAAAATTCGTATTGATGAAGTACTCGATTTGGCGAAATAGATTTTTAGTAAATAGAAAATAAAAAAGCCCTAAATAAATAGGGCTTTAAGTTTTTGGTTTTACTAATGTTTATATAGGAAATATCTCTACAACATTGTGGTCAATAACGATTACTGGCACTTCCTGCATGTTAGTGATTTTTTCCGCGGCTTCTTTGTCGAAAGTCGCAACCATATCAACCATTCCGTCTTTCATTGCTAATCCTCTCGCAAAAGGTGTTTCTCCTCTATTACGATATTGTTGCCAATCGTGCCCTGGCATAAGAGCTTCTGCGATTTCAGTGCCATAAAGAGAGTCAACATTAATAAGTGTAATAACGACACTCTTTGGGTCAAGTTGCTTTTCCGCAATTCGATTTTTGAAATGTTGCATTCTGTCAATTTGAGCAAGATAGGTGTTCTCGCAGTTGCTTTTATTAACCGCTTGTACTAAAGCGTAACCTATAGGATCGATTAGTACTATTTTACCGTCAATGACATCAACATATGCCTGCTGGTCTTTTTCTTTTGTTTTTTCCATCTTTTTAGTTTTTAGTATGAGACAATTTCCATTATATTACTATATGTAGTAGTACTTGTCAAACATTCCCTAAGTGCGAGAGAATGTTTGAAAAAGGGGTATACTGAGTATATGAAAAAATTACTCTATCTTGTCGTCGCACTCGCTGTCATTTTCGGTGTTGTGTATCTTACTAAGACAAAAAAGGTAGATGTTGTTGTGGTACCTCCAGTAGATACAACCTCAAAACCAATACAACTTTGTTTTTATAACGAGACAAAAACAAGTCGCGGATTGTATGATGTTGCATTATTAAAAATGAATTTGGACGGTGTAAAAGTTACTGGTGAATTTAGAAATGTACCCGCAGAAAAAGATTCTAAAACAGGCATCTTTGAAGGAACCGTCGGCCCTGTCGACAAAATGGCGATGGCACGCACGGCAGATGTATGGTGGGATTCTATGGCAGAAGGGATGCAAGTCAAAGAGCAATTAAAAATCACGTTTGGTGAAGGTACCGCGCAAGCAGGATTTGGGGAAATGGTAGATCGCGGTGATGGTGTGTATGTGTACAAAGACGCAAGCAAGCTCACGTATGGTGTCGCCATGAGCGATATTGCGTGTAGTGATGTCGATGACCGGATGATTGTCGAGAAATATATTCGCGACAATATCAAAACCCTTGTACCAGAGAAAGCTGTTCTTGGTGGTTCATGGTACCTTACAACATTGCACATTGTGCCAAATCTAAAGACAGGGGAGATGACCTATGAAGATGGACATATTCAAGGTAAGGCAACATTTAGTTATGTGCGAAATGGGAATCAAGTGACGATTAGTAATCTACAAAAAAGTAAATAATCTTATATACTATAGGCATGAAAAAAGGATATTTTGGTCCGATTGAGGATCTCACAAAAAATAATACAGACTTTCGACATGTGCTCTACACTGGTGCACATTGTCAGCTTGTCCTTATGAGGCTTTTACCAGGCGAAGAAATCGGTGCTGAAGTGCACGAAGAGAACGACCAGTTTTTTAGATTTGAAGCAGGTAATGGAAAAGTAATTATCAATGATACAGAGTACGCAGTAAAAGATGGCGATGCAATTATTGTGCCAAGTGGTGCACATCATAATGTGATTAATACCGGCACGAATGATTTAAAACTCTATACAATTTATTCGCCAGCACATCACAAAGATGGTGTTGTCCGTGCGACAAAACAAGAAGCTGAATCAGACGGTCCGGAATTCGATGGAGTAACAACGGAATAATATATCAACATGAAGCGAGTATTTCTTGAAATTATCGTTGGTGTCGCATTTGTCCTTGCGGGGACATATATTGCGTACTGGTTTTTTTCTGGCGATACTTTATTTTGGAGTGCGCAACAGTTTTGGAGTGCAGGGCTTATTCTTTGTTGGTGTATTGTTGCTGGAGGTTATTTTCATCAAGGATGGGTAATTCATAAAGCAAAAAGCGCAACGCATGTGTCGTTTATATTACCTATTGCAGTGTTTATTGTGCAGTGTATTTTATTTGTAAAAGGTATTTACTATCACGATTGGTCACTTATCGTCGGTGCGCTTATGGTAAATGCTGGTGTAGTGTTTAACCTTTATCAGATTTTTGAATTTCGGATACCAAAAAAATAAAACCACCTCGTACGAGGTGGTTTTATTTACAAGTGTAGTTGCTATACAAATTCAATTTTAGGACCTTTTCGAATGAACCAATAACCGAGAATTGCGATAATGATAAGCACGACAATTCCAGGTGGTATTGGAGAGAAGATTTTAAACAATGCACAGAGCGTTATCCACTGGATATTTACCGAACCGGTGACCGTTTCTATGTTGTCGGTAAATTTGGTGTCTTGTTTACCGATTGCGACAATGGTTTGATCAATGTTTGCAATTTGTGCGTTAATCGAAGCTAGTTGGCTTACGTGGTATGCAGTATCACTTGTTTGATCTTTTTTATTATCAGCTTCTTGGAATACGAGAGATGTTTCTTGTTGGCGAAGCGAGACGAGTTCAGCTTCATTCGTCGTTTTTGCAATAAGAGCTCGCACTGAGGCAAGTTGTGTTTGTGTAGCCGTTAGTTCTTTTTTAAGATCGGCTATTTTCTTGGTATACCACGCATCAATTGCTGCTTTGTCTTTTAATAATTTTTCACGAGTACTCGTTGCATTTGTCGTCTGTTCTTCAATTGATTGTTTTTCAGAGAGAAGATTTTGCGAAGAGATATTTTCTACATATAATTTTTTGTGCGTGAGTGATTCCATAGTGTTTTGGAACTCACTAAATTTGCTTTTTGGAACAACAAATGAAATGTACCCACTTTTTTCTGAACTATTGAGTGAGTCAATGCGACCTTCTACA
>CALRCO010000042.1 GCA_943354645.1 Candidatus Nomurabacteria bacterium
CGTCAGTATACCAAACAAAAATATGCTATGCTCAAACAATGAAAGATACGTTATTGGTAACAGAACCATCTAAAAATTACGAACTCCTAGACTGCGGGGAAGGCTATAAACTCGAACGTTTTGGCGACTTTGTGCTCGCGCGCCCTGACCCTCAGGCAATCTGGGCAAAAGGAAAATCAAAAGAAATCTGGGACGGTGCCCATGGCTATTTCGCACGCAGTGGCGAAACGGGGAAATGGACGACAAAAAATATGCCGGACGCATGGGAAGTGTTGTTCGATAATATTACCTTTGAACTCCGCCCAACTTCATTCAAACACACGGGTCTTTTTCCCGAGCAAGCAGTGCATTGGGATTTTATGGCGGCACAAATAAAAAAAGCAAAAGAAGAAAGTAAAGAAATTAATGTATTAAATTTATTTGCCTACACTGGCGGGGCATCGATTGCGTGTGCGAAAGCAGGAGCAAATGTGGTACATGTCGATGGTTCAAAAACAGCAATTGCTTGGGCGAAGAAAAATGCGGAATTATCGCATGTAGACAATATTCGTTTTATGCTCGACGACGTGATGGATTTTTTGAAACGCGAAGCGCGTCGTGGTAACAAATATGATGGCATTGTACTTGATCCGCCGTCATTCGGCCGTGGTCCAAAACAAGAAGTATGGAAAATAGATGAGCAATTTTTGGAACTCGCACAGGCTATTGATGCAGTACTTGTCGATGAGCCTCTTTTTGTCGTCGCATCCGGCTATGCATCAGGATTTTCGCCGATCGCGTATCACAATGTATTTTCTTCGATCAAAAAACTTTCTAACATGCACATAGAATCTGGCGAACTCGCAATCAAAGAAGGAGGAGAAGAGGGAAGATTGTTGCCTGCGGGAATGTATTGGCGTTGTGGGAGATAATCGTTTCGTTTTTTCTCTGCTACAATAATCTATATGGGTTTTCTAACCTCACTCTTCGGAGGAACCAAGGATCCTGCTGCAATTATACAAGAAGTCGAACGACGTAAACTTGCTGCACTTCGAACCGGTTTTCCACAACTGGTGAATTCGATGTATCACTTCCAATTAAAATATTATTCACACTGGATTGGCAATGCTGCAACCGCGCAATTGATTCCTAAAATAGTTGAACATCCGACGGTTTCTTGTATAGGATCTGACACCGCAATTTCTTTTGCTATAAAAAATCGTAATTACAAACTCGTGTTCCATGAGCCGACATTCATGATGGCAGACAAGCGGGAAGATAATTTGTATCGATTAGAGCTTTATCAAGAGGATAAAAAAGTATTGGCGCTTCGCGGTAAATTAAACGAAGTCATGTATATAGATGCTTTTCGCGATGGACACTGGACAGCTGACTTTCGTGCGCTTAATAAAGCAATTAGTGATACCGAGATCATTACCACCAATAAAAATCCAAGCAATACACTCGCACTCGAAGAACTCAAAAAGAATTTTGATATTGCGTAAGTAGGGTAGTTGTTGTTACACACCAAAGACGTCACCTGCAAAACCGGAAACGGTTTTTTGAAGACTACTCACCACTAAAAAACAGGGGATGAAGAGTGCCGCAAGTGGGATAAGGATGATTAGTTTACCGAATTTTTCAGCAGTTTTTTCCATAAGGAGAGACTAGCATATACACGACAAAATAGAAAATAACGATTATTCCTTGTGCTATAATTTTGAAATGCCTCCCGCAAAAGATAAACCAATGATTGATTTGAAAACCATCAAACAAGATTGTGATGTTGTTGAAGATGGTGATAAAACAGCAGCGCGTATTTGTCGTATCAACGGAGAGTTACAACAAGGCTATTTTCACCTCGGTCACTTTAAACGATCTGTCACTTTTTTTGGCGGCGCGCGTTTTGTGGAAGGAGATGTGTGGTATGAACGTGTGCGCCACTTAGCAAGTCGCATTGTTAAGGAAGTTGGGTTTACGGTTATTACCGGTGGTGGTCCTGGAATGATGGAAGCAGCAAATAGAGGTGCCAAAGAAGCAGGCGGGCAATCGATAGGCATTACCATCAAATTGCCTCATGAACAAAGTGATAATCCGTATCTGACCGAATCAATTCCATTTAATTTTTTCTTTACTCGTAAAACTATTTTGAATTACGCCGCAGAAATGTATATTGCCTGCCCAGGCGGTTTCGGGACACTCGATGAATTAATGGAAGTGTTGACGCTCATGCAGACAAAAAAAGTAGCAAAAGTGCCGGTGTTTTTATACGGGGTTTCATTCTGGACGCCGATGTTGGTCTTTATTAAACAAATACTGTTGAAAGAGTATAATACGATAGCCCTCGAAGACTTGGATTTTTTTAAGGTCACTGACGATGATGATGAGATTATCGCGACCTTGAAAAAGGCCCACGTGGTGAAGGGATATTAGACATATTTTATAAGTAACTTAAAAAGATGATGAAATCAATTATTATTCTTGTCATAAGTCTTGTCATATTGCTTGGGTTAGGTTTTCTTCTTTCATCGAAAAAAGCAGAAAGCGTGCCAACTGAAATAAAAGAGCCGATAGTTGCGACAGTTACCGATGAGCCCGCGTCTCCTATTACTAATCAACCAAAACCTATGAATACAAAAACAGTTGTTGACGGTGTGACGATTGAAGTTATTAAAGAAGGATCGGGCGTTCCCGCAAAAGCAGGAGATAAAGTATCAATGCTCTATACAGGTAAGTTGATGGATGGCACCGTATTTGATGCAAGTGCAAATCATGGCAACCAGCCATTTGTGTTTACCCTTGGTGCCGGGATGGTAATTAAAGGATGGGATATCGGTGTCGCTGGCATGAAGCCAGGCGAAGTCCGAATGCTCACGATCCCTGCAGAGCTTGCCTACGGTGCTCGCGCTATCGGTAGTATTCCTGCAAACTCTCAATTAATGTTTGAAGTGACTTATCTTGGACTCGGTCAGTAAGAAGGTCTTTAGTGGTTCGTCATTAGTTGTATAAGCCCGGCCCCCTCTCCTGGACAGGAGAGGGTTGGGGTGAGGTGGAATTGTTAGCCTGGGTCCCGGCCTCCGCCGGGATGACACGAAAAACTTTTATTAGCTAACTTTTTAATTATGAATATCACAGATACTCAAAAGAATAAATTAGTGACGATAATTATCACGGTACTCACCGTACTCGTAATCTTTATTGCGCTTCGTGCAATCGCTGAATACAAAGGATTGCAAGCAGTTAATGGTGCAAATATTGCAACTATTACTGTTTCTGGTACTGGCGACATAAACGCAGTA
>CALRCO010000043.1 GCA_943354645.1 Candidatus Nomurabacteria bacterium
AGGGTTGTTTGCGTATGGTGCACTTGGTGCATTAGCCCCTGTGGCTGATCAAGATACATTTAACGGTATTTTCTTGCAAGCGCTTATTGCGGGAATTGTATATATCATCACATGGATTGTTGCGCAAGAATTATTAGGCAATAGGGAATATCATGGCATCAAACAAATGCTCGTAAAGAAAATTTGGAAAACAGAAGTTATTGTGCCGGAGCATGAGGAGCTTGGTTAAATAAATTTTTCGTTGAAACATAAGCATTTTTCTGGTAGGATGCACTTACTTCTATGGATTCCCGACATATTCGAAACTTTAGCATCATAGCCCACATTGACCACGGCAAATCGACACTTGCCGATCGTATGCTTGAAATTACGGGTACGATTGAAAAGCGCAAAATGATGGATCAGGTGCTCGACAAAATGGAACTCGAACGCGAACGCGGTATCACCATCAAAATGCAGCCCGTGCGCATGCTCTACAAAAAAGATGCGATAGAGTACACACTTCACTTGATCGACACACCAGGCCACATTGATTTCTCATACGAAGTCTCGCGCGCAATCAAAGCGGTGGAAGGTTCTATTTTACTTGTTGATGCGACTCAAGGCGTCCAAGCGCAAACACTCACGACGCTTGCTATCGCGCGTGAACAAGGACTCACGATCATTCCTGTCATTTCAAAAATTGATTCAGCCCTTGCGCGCATCGATGATACAAAACACGAACTCGCAGTACTCCTTGGTTGTACCGAAGAAGAAATTCTTATGGTCTCTGGACGAGAAGGTACAGGGGTTCGTGAATTACTTGATGCAGTCATCGAGCGTATTCCTCCACCAAAAGATGAACAAGAAAATGGATTAAAATCGCTTGTCTTTGATTTTCAATATTCAAATCATCGTGGGGTTATTGTGTACATCCGTCTTTTTTCAGGCTCTGTCAGAAAAGGCGATCAGCTTTTATTTAAAGTCGCGGGCGAAACATTTCAAGCGCTCGAAGTCGGTACATTCACACCAGCAGAAACGCCGAGAGATGAATTGCGTGCAGGCGATATTGGGTACATCGTTACCGGTATCAAACGCCCTGGTGTTGCATCTGTGGGAGATACGATTACAGGTGCGAAAAATCCATTACCAGAATTCCCTGGGTATGCGCGACCGCGCCCTGTTGTCTTCGCGTCCATCTATCCAGAAAATCAAGATGATTTTCCGACACTCCGACTCGCACTTGATAGACTTCGACTTTCTGATTCCTCATTTACTCACGAAGAAGAAGCGTCTGGCACGCTTGGTCGCGGTTACCGCTGTGGTTTTTTGGGTATGCTTCATTTGGAAATTATTACTGAACGATTGCATCGTGAATTTTCCTTGACGCTCATTGTGACGCTTCCATCTATTAATTACACCATTACTAAAAAAGGCGGGGAGACAGAAGTTATTTATACCCCATACCGATTTCCGGATGATGGGTCTATTACGCGTGTGCAAGAACCATGGGTTCGTGCGACCATTATTTCTCCAAACACCTATCTCGGACCGATTATGCAATTGCTCTATGAACACGAAGCCGAAGTAGGGGAAACAGAAACATTCGGCGATGATCGCGCACGCGTGGTACTCCTTATGCCACTTCGCGAGCTCATGCGCAATTTCTTCGATGAATTAAAAAGCGTATCAAGTGGCTACGCATCGCTCTCATATGAAATTACCGATTTGCGCGATGCAGATGTCGTGCGTCTTGATATTTTGGTGGGAGAAGAAATCGTCCCGGCATTTACGCGCATCATTTCTCGTCGTCGTATTGAAGAAGAATCCGAAACGATGGTGGAGAAATTATTTGAACTCTTGCCACGCCGCCAATTTGTGACCAAGATCCAAGCTCGTGCACTTGGCCGTATTGTCTCATCAAAATCTCTTTCTGCATTTCGCAAAGATGTTACGCAACACATGTATGGTGGTGATATTACGCGTCGCATGAAGCTGTTAGAAAAACAGAAAAAAGGTAAAAAGAAAATGCAAGAAAATGCGCGATTTTCTATTCCGCATGATGTATTTTTGAAAATGATGAGAGGAGGGAAGGAATAGTGATAACAAAAAAAAGAGCAGACCAGGTCTGCTCTTTTTTATTTACTATTTTATTATCGAAGAGATGGAATATACAGCAAGATGAAACTGATGATAATGAAGACACAAACGATGGCCCAGATGCGCTGGACTCGCTTTTGGTGCTTTGGATTTAAAAACATACTTGGTACTATAGCATCAGTATGGCGTATTATCAACGAGGCGCAAAATCAAAAAAAATATATCATTCACCTTATGTCATTGTAGGTATTTTAATCGTGGCGGTATTTCTTGCAATTTCCGCGTTTCATTTTTATGATGCATATCGTACCACCCGGCAGAAGCGTGATGAAGCGCGTGCAAAATTGGAAGAACTTACCGCGCACAAAACAGAAGTGTTGCAGGAGCTTGGTGATTTAGATACGCCGGAAGGTACAGAGCGAATTTTGCGCGAAAAATATCGCGTCGGCAAAGAAGGTGAAGGGGTGGTGGTTATCACTGATCCAACACCAGTAGTAGCTACAGATGCTCCTCCAAAAACTGGTGTCGCTGGATTCTTTGAACGATTGTTTTCTTCGAAAAAATAAATGTAACGTTCTGAAACGGTCGTCAGAAAACGTTACATTATTAAATTTGCGGGTATCGTTCAGTGGCAGGACACGACTTTCCCAAAGTTGAGACGCGAGTTCGATTCTCGCTACCCGCACATTTTTAAAAATTTGACTCATTTGTTATACTATAATCATGAAAACAGTAGAAATATATTCAACCCCGAGCTGTCACTTTTGCCACATGGCCAAGGAGTTTTTCAAGGAGCACAGTATTGCGTATACAGAATATGATGTGTCTTTGGATCACGCAAAGCGTCAAGAAATGATTGATATGACGGAGCAAATGGGTGTGCCGGTTATTCGTATCGACAACGATGTGCTTGTTGGTTTCAATAAACCAATGGTTGTTGAATTGCTTGGTATTAAATAAAAAAGGATTTTCCTGTACACTAAACGCCGTAAGGCGTTTTTGTGTTGCTCTTGTAGTTCAATGGATAGAACAGTCCCGTCCTAAGGGATAGATCCCCGTTCGATTCGGGGTGAGAGCACTAGAAGGTGATATGTGCTATATTGGATTCAAACATAGATCTATGGCAAAGAAAAAAAGTAAGTACGAAATTGAATTAGAAAAGTTAG
>CALRCO010000044.1 GCA_943354645.1 Candidatus Nomurabacteria bacterium
AAATGAAACAAGGCGTTGCTCCAGATATTTTTCTCACCGACATTGTCATGCCGGGTATGGACGGGTTTGAACTGCTTGAAAAATTACGTGCAGAAAAATTACTTGGCAATTCGGTAATTATTATTTTATCAAATCGTGGACAGCAGGTTGATGTTGATCGAGGTACGTCGCTTGGTGCTGATGGCTATATTGTGAAAGCATCCTCAACGCCTTCTGAAGTTGTTGCAAAAGTCGCAGAGATTTTGTTGAAGAAAAAGTAGAGACAATATCTATTTACTATTTACTACTAATTATTTACTAAATTATGGATTACGCGCAAGAAGTTGATTCATTGATAAGTACCCTTATTCACGAAGGAGGTTCTGATTTGCATCTTTCGGCACTTCGCCTTCCGGTGATTCGAGTGAACGGCCAACTGATTTCATTAATGAAGCATGCGGCATACACACGAGAGGATATGCTCGGTATTTTGAAAGTGATGCTCGGTGAAGAAAAAACAAAGATATTTTTGCAAAGACAAGAAGTAGACTTTGCGTATTCATTTCACGCGGGTGGAGAACGTCTCCGTGGTAATGCATACATTCACCAGAGCTATATTTCAATCGCGCTCAGGTTGATTCCGAAAGTAAAGACCATTCAAGAACTCAAGTTGCCACCCATTCTTGAAACATTTGCTCGTAAAAAGCAAGGATTCTTTTTGGTGGTGGGTCCTGTTGGTCAAGGAAAATCAACCACGATGGCAGCAATGGTGAATCTTATCAATGAAGAACGCACGGAACATATTTTGACCATTGAAGATCCTATTGAATATGTGTTTGCGCAAAATCGTTCTATTATCGATCAACGCGAAGTGGGGATTGATACTGCAGAATTTAAAATAGCCCTCAAATCAGTCTTTCGTGAAGATGTGAATGTTATTTTGATTGGTGAAATGCGTGATCCAGAGACCATTGCAACTGCAGTGACCGCTGCTGAAACAGGTCACTTAGTGCTTTCAACACTCCACACCAACAATGCATCACAAACTATTGACCGTATCATCGACTCATTTCCTCCGGGTCAACAAGATCAAGTGCGTATTCAGCTGTCAGCATCGCTTCTCGGTATTTTCTCACAACGCCTTATTCCTCGTATTGCTGGGGGGCTCATTCCTGCGTATGAACTTCTCATCAACAACAATGCGGTGCAAAATTTGATTCGTGAAAAGCGAACCCATGAAATTGATGTCGTCATTGAGACAGGGTATGAGAATGGTATGATTGATATGAACCGGTCGCTTGTCGAACTCGTCAAAGCAGGAGAAATTACCGTTGATAATGCGTTTTTCTATTCGTTTAATCCGAAATCACTCGAGCGGATGATGTAGAAAACAATGAAGCGAAGCGAAATATGTTTTCTACCCAGCACTAATGTATTAACCAAGTGCGATGCGCGTGTTACTATAATAAGGTCAATGAACAGACAACAATATTTAAAAGTAATTAATACATTAGTGCTGGGTGGCGATTTTTATAGTCGCTCCGCTCGTTAAAAATCAGCCATGAATTTCAAATATAAAGCCATAACCGATAAAGGAGAACAGCGCGAAGGTGAAATTGACGCGCAGTCAAAAGAACTTGCGGTCACCGCATTGCAACGTCGCGGATTTATCGTGACGATGATTCACGGTGAAGACGACAACAAAATGTTCAAGTTTGGATTTACGGAACGTGTTGCGATGAAAGATATTGTGATTATGTCCCGCCAAATTGCGACACTCTTTGATGCGCAAGTGTCGGCGCTCAAAGCATTTTCATTACTTGCAGGAAATGCAGAAAATAAAGCACTTTCAAAACGTTTGAATCAAGTCGCTGACGACCTGCAGGCCGGCTATTCTATTTCTGGTGCGCTTGCGCGTCATCCTGATGTGTTTTCTGAATTTTATATCAACATGGTTCGTGCAGGTGAAGAGTCGGGTAAATTAAACCAAACCTTTATTTATCTCGCAGAATATTTGGATCGCCAATACGCGCTTACGTCTAAGACACGTAATGCGCTTATTTATCCTGCATTCGTTGTCTTTACCTTCTTTGCAGTTATGGGACTTATGCTTACCATGGTTATTCCAAAACTTTCGATGCTTATTGAAGAATCCGGACAAGTTATCCCTCTTTATACCAAAGTTGTTATCGGGGTGTCGCATTTATTGGTGAGTTATGGTTGGGTTGTTATTCTCGCGTTCATTATTATTGTTGCGTATATGATTTATCTTTCTCGCACCGAATCCGGCAAGCGATATCTCGATGCGCTTAAGATTGAAGTCCCTATCATTGGTAACTTGTTCAAGAAATTATATTTTTCACGTATTGCCGACAACTTAGATACAATGATTTCATCCGGTATTCCTATTGTCCATGCTATTGAAATTACCGGTACCGTCGTGGGTAACAAAGTCTATGCAGATATTTTGCTCGGCGCCGCTGAGGCGGTGAAAGGCGGAAGCTCACTTTCAAATGCGCTCGGCAGAAATCCACTAATGCCGTCTATTTTAGTGCAAATGGTGAAAGTCGGAGAAGAAACAGGATCTCTTGGTAAAATTTTGGGTACGCTCGCAAAATTCTATAAACGTGAAGTGGATGATGCAGTTGATACTCTTGTTGGACTCATCGAACCTATCATGATTGTGATGTTGGGTCTTGGTGTCGGCGTCTTGTTGGCCAGCGTCCTTGTGCCGATCTACAATATTGCGTCAGGAATAAATTAAGGAGTATATAGTATTTTGTATAGGGTATACGGTATAAAGCGCAGCCACGTTCCGTGGCTGCGCTTTTGTTTTATACTGAATACTAAATACCATATACACCCTCCATTCGATATCCACAGTGCGTCTCTTTGTGAAAGGAGTATAATAACTGCATTACTAGCCCGTTATTAATTAATATTTTAGTCTTTTATTTTATGAAGAAATACAACAAAGGTTTTACATTGATTGAACTCTTGGTCGTTATCGCGATCATCGGTATCTTGGCATCTATCGTCTTGGTCTCTCTTAATACTGCTCGTTCTAAGGGTCGTGATGCAAGTGCATCAGGAAGTATGTCCAGTATCCGTGCACAAGCAGAAATTTTCTTTGATACAAACGGAAATACATATGATAATGGTACTGATAATGTTTGCGGTGATCTAGATGTCATAAAGCTTACTGATGCAGCGACCGCTCAA
>CALRCO010000045.1 GCA_943354645.1 Candidatus Nomurabacteria bacterium
ACTGTACCGCAAAATGCCGCTGGCTGGCGGATAGAACCTCCTGTATCAGTTCCAAGCGCCCCAAGCGCAAATCCTGCCGATACTGCAGCGGCAGAACCACCAGAAGAACCTCCTGCGACACGAGAGGTATCAAGAGGATTTTTGGTGACGCCGTATGCAGAATTTTCTGTCGAACTTCCCATCGCAAATTCATCCATGTTGGTGCGACCAATAAATACTGCGCCTACAGCTTTTAATTTTTCAATAACGTGTGCATCGTACGATGCAGTATAATTTTCCAGTATTTTTGATGCCGCACTTGCAATGTGACCATGGATCAAAATATTGTCTTTGATCGCAAATGGAATACCAGTGAGTATTGTTGCCTTTCCCTCCTTTCGCATCTTGTCCGCAATTTCAGCTTGTGCAAGTGTGTCATCAAAGATTTCAAGAAATGCATTAATATCTCCATTGTCTTTTTTTGCGTTTTCTATACATGCACTAACAAGCTGCACTGACGTCAATTCGCCTGCTTCCATTTTCTTTGACGCTTCTTCGATTGTGAGTTCTTGTATGTTCATGTATTTTCTATACCCTAGACGCTAAACCCTACACCCTGTTTCTAAAGTACTTTCTTGACCTTTACAAACCCACTTTCAGTTTCCGGAGCCGCTTTCAGTAATACTTCCGTGTATTGGCCACTTGCTCGAGGATGTTCATCGTCACGAACAACATTGTAGAGAACGCCAGTAAGTTGTTCCCCTAACGGCAAATTAACCTCATCAAGCTCTTTGATATAGCCCAAAATACTATCCATATCGTGAGACAATTCTGTCGCTTCTTCATCAGAAATATCCACTCGTGCGAGGGTTGCTAATTTTTTGATATCCGCTAATTGCATAGGAAAAGTATATCAGAAAGAACACTTGTTTGACAAAACAATATTTACTGATACAATATTTCAAAACCCCGTATACAAAAATGAATAAAAGAAACCTCTCTGACCGCCTTAAAAAACATTTTAATCTCGATGAATCATTAAAACACTTTAATGATTCTCGTGAGCATGTTCTTGAAATATTTTTTATTCCCGAAACAGTCAGTGTACCTGATTTACACAGTGCAATAATAGATATTTATAAGTCAAATGGATTTGATCTTCCTGTAGGAAACGATTACGCGCGAAGAGCTCGCAATGGAATGTTTATGTTCCAAGGTGGTAACCAACGCCAACATCTTCACAGTGTAACCGTAACCCCTGTAAAAAACATGCCAATATCAGTAACAGTTGCTGATTTAAAAAAGACAGAAAAAAATATCAAAGTCGGACTTTAACATAATGGCGCAAATGTAATTACATTTGCGCCATTTATTGTACCAATTTCAAAAATCCCTTTTCGTCCAAGATGGGCACGCCGAGAGATTGTGCATTGTCATATTTAGAGCCCGGATCATTACCTGCGACGACATAAGAGGTTTGTTTGGAAACAGAACCCGAGACTTTACCACCGAGAGATTCGATTTTTGCTTTCGCATCATTGCGGGACATTGCTTCCATAGTACCGGTGAGCACAAAGGTGAATCCGGTAAATTTACCCCCAGATTTTTTGATTGCCTTTTCGGGCACAACGCCAACATCCAATAATTTCTGTGCAAATAATTGACTTGATTTATTCTTGAAAAATTCAGTGAGAGATTTTGCAACAATGGGACCGATGTTAGGAATGACTTCCAATGCTTCAAAACTCGCGGATTTTATTTTTTCAAAACTACCAAAATGATTCGCCAAATCTTTTGCTGTCTCCTCGCCAACATGCAAAATACCTAGCGACACGAGAAATCGCCAGAGAGGAAGTTTTTTGCGAGACTGGATAGATTCGATAATATTTTTTGCAGACTTTTCACCGAAGCGTTCAAGACCGGATAGATCTGCTTCTTCCAAAGTAAAAAGATCTGCGGCATCTGTAATCAATCCTTCTTCTTGTAATCTATCTAAAATTTTTGGGCCAACTTCATATATTTCAAATGCATTTACAAAATGCTGCATACCACGACGATTTTTTGCGGGACAATCAGTGTTTGTACAATAAAATGCAACACTTTCTCCATCTTTCTTACTACCGGCGATACGTTTTTCAACTTCTCCCCCACATGTCGGACATGTGGAAGGCATTGAAAACTTTTTCTCTTTGCCTGTGCGCATACTCGTGAGGACTTCGACAACTTCAGGAATAACATCGCCTGCTTTTTGAATGACAACAGTATCACCAATGCGAATACCGAGCCGTTCTATTTGATCCATGTTGTGCAGTGTCGATTTTGAGACTGTAGAACCTGCGACAAGTGTTGGACGGAAATGTGCGAGTGGTGTCAGCACGCCAGTGCGCCCGACATTAACCGTAATATCAGTTACGATTGTGGTTGCTTTCTCTGCGGGATACTTGTACGCAATCGCCCATCGCGGCGCTTTACCGACAACACCGAGTTCATCTTCGAGTGCAAGATTATCTACGGATACAACAACACCGTCCGTACCGAACGGATATTGTTCGCGGATTTTTTCGATACTGTCGATAAAAATAAAAAGCTCCGTAGTGTTTTTTGCGATTTTTTCGTGAGTATCGAGCGTAAAACCAAGTTCGCGTAACAGTGAATGTTTTTCGGAGTGGGTGCGAACAATTGCTCCCTCCCCTCCGTCTCGCGGACTCGACACCTCCCCTCGGGCAGGGGAGGAAATCGGAGAAATTTCCGCCACATCGTATGCAATAAACGTAAGTCCACGTGATCGTGCAAGTGCAGGGTCAAGTTGGCGCAAACTTCCCGCTGCTGCGTTGCGGGTATTTGCAAAGAGTGACTTCCCTTCTTTTTCTTGTTGTTTGTTTAACTTTTTTAATACATCGCGTGACATGAGCGCCTCACCGCGCACTTCGAGATATGTAGGCGCATTTTTTAAGGCAAGCGGAATTGTCGGAATGGTTTTTAAATTTTCAGTAATATCCTCACCGATAAATCCATCACCGCGTGTTGCGCCACGAATAAAGATACCGTTTTCATAAATTAAAGACACCGCAAGTCCATCCATTTTTAATTCACAGAAGTATTCGATGTTTTTTTCATCCGGCAAT
>CALRCO010000046.1 GCA_943354645.1 Candidatus Nomurabacteria bacterium
ACAACAGGAATTACACCTCCAAACTATATTGCGCCAGTACGCACAGTGTATGTAAATTCTGGTACTGGCGGTGGTACAGGTAATTCACTTATGATGCTCACGATTGATTCTCGCTATGAGAATGTATATGTCGGCGACATGATTGATTACACGGTTACGTATAAAAATATTTCAGGACACACCCTTAATAACAGTGTGCTTCGTATCACGTTCCCTGTAGAAGTTGCCTACCGAAATGGTAGTGCAGGCTCATATTCAGCAGGTGATCGCACGGTGACTATCGTACTCGGCACTGTGGTGCCAAACCAAACAGCAACGTACACCTTCCAAGGACAAGTACTCGGTATTGCACGAGATAATCAACTTTTGGTAACAACCGCGAGTTTGGTTTTCACTGAATGGCATGGCGCACAAGAAGAAGCGACGGCGTATGAATTAAATACGGTACAAGTAATTCGTGGTGGTGGTTTCTCACTCTTTGGTGGATTTGGATTCCTTCCAAACTCACTCATCGAATGGCTCATCATTATCTTGATAATCTTTGGTATCGTGTATCTTGCACGAAAAGCGTTTCGGGATGACAAGAAAGCGTAAGCAAGTAAGTAGATAGTAGTAAATAGTAAGTAGAGAACACAAAACAAAAGCAGGATTTGCCTACGGCAAATCCTGCTTTTGTTTTTTATTGTGTCATCCCGGCGGAGGCCGGGAACCAGGCTAATTTATTTGTTCTAATATTGTGCTATATTCTTTTCATGAAGAAAGAATTTTCCGAAAACGAAATACCAGAAATCGCTTCCGAGATTTTGCGCTCGCTAGAAGCTAATCACTACAAGCTACAAGCTTGTGTTCTTGCCTTATCAGGCGATCTCGGTGCAGGGAAGACAACGCTTACAAAAGAAATTGCAAAACAATTAGGTATTCTTGAAACCGTTATTTCACCGACCTATGTGATTATGAAATCCTATCCACTAGAAGCTAACAACTATAAGCTGTTGATTCATATTGATGCCTATCGATTAGAAAGTGATGATGAACTCGCGCGACTCGGATGGAGTGATCTCATCGCCGATCCGAAAAATCTCATCATTATCGAATGGCCAGAAAAAGTGAAAAATTTGATTCCGGAAGATGCTTTATGGATAAAATTATCGCACACAGAAGACCCTAAAAGGGTTATCGAAATCAATTCTTAATTACCCAGGAGGCCTTGCCTCCTGGGTAATATCGAGATATGATAAAAGCATGTCAGTCAGAAAAATAAATTTTGTAGAGGGAGAATATTTTCATATTTATAACAGAGGAAATAGTAAGCAAAAGATTTTTCACGATAAACAAGATTATTTGTATTTTTTGTTGATATTATTTATTTCAAATAATGTAAATAATTTTGATCTTAATAATTTTTCAAAAAAAGAAAACGCCTTTAATGTTAAAAGAAGCAAAGAAATTGTTGCCATTGGTGCATATTGTTTGATGCCGAACCACTTTCATGTACTTATCACTCAGATTGAAGATGGTGGTATTAGTAAATTTATGCAAAAACTATCAACGGCCTATGCTATGTATTACAACAAAAAGTACAAGAGAACAGGGAGTCTTTTTGAAGGAAAATTTAAAGCTGAACATGTTGATACTGATGTATATTTAAAATATATATTTTCATATATTCATTTAAACCCCATTAAACTAATTTATCCAAAGTGGAAAAAAGAGGGGATTACGAACAAAAAAGAAGCATTGCACTATTTGGATTCATATGAGTACTCAAGTTACCGCGACTTTTTAGGAAAAGATAGAAAATATAAAAATATCATAAACATCAAACCATTCCCACAATATTTTTCAAAAAAGAATTCTTTTCAAAAAGAAATAATGGACTGGATTAACTATGGAGAGTAACACCCAGGAGGCAAGGCCTCCTGGGTGGTGAAAATCCCTGTATTTAAGAGGGGTTTTTCTTGTATTTGGTGGGTATTGACAAAATGGCATTAAAGATGCTATAATACACGCAAATCAAACAAACTTAATAACTATGGAAAAAATCATGTCACTTCTCCAAGAGCTCCTTGGATATATCATTTCCGGCAAGGTCGGATTTGAAACATTGGATAATTTCGTTGCTCAGTTTCGCGAAAAGGCGACCGAAGCAGTGAAAACTGAAATCAATAACATTGTGGGAACAATCCGTTCGCTCACTGACACTTTCGTTGCTGTTGCTATAGAAAAAGGAATTCCGCTTTACTATACCAACGAATACAAAGTGGATTCCGATATTTTTAATTGGTTGCCAGATGCGACCATTACAGATGGTGAGATTCCAAAAGGTAGTATCACCATGCTTCCTAAAAAAGGAATGACTGAGGAGACTATGCTCAAAACCGCACTCAAACTTCCGCTTTCACAAGCAATTATAAAAATGACGGAAGAATTAACCGGTGGCTACTTTAATGAAAAGAGCAAAATACTTATCATTTATCTTACTGATACAAAAGATGGTGTTGCGCTCGAGCTCGTCTGTGATCGCTACTCAGATGGCGAGCTTCGCCTCTATGTCTTCAGGGTGAACGAGACCGGTCTTTGGGATGTGCGCGACGATCGTGTCGGTTTCCTCTCCAGCAACACCAACGGGAACGCTTAATTGCTTTTTCCAAACACTTGAACACTCTATCGCTTGAACCCTTGTTCGCGATGGAGTGTTTTTATTTTAAATGTCTCAAAAATGAGACATTTTTTATTATTTCAAAATGGTATACCCCCACACCAATTTCTTTTAAAATTGGTGTGGGGGTATACTGGCTCATATATGGAGGGAAAAAAGGCTAAAAAATCAGAGGAAAAACTGATAAAAAAGGCCGAGAAAAAAGCAGTGAAAAAGCGGCTTATTCTGCTCGATGCGCACGCTATCATCCATCGCTCCTATCACGCACTTCCTGACTTTAGTGCCTCTGACGGGCGTCCTACAGGCGCTCTGTACGGGCTTTCGCTCATGCTCCTTAAGATCATCAAAGACCTAAAACCAGACTATTTGATAGCCTGTTATGACTTACCGCAAAAGACCTTTCGCC
>CALRCO010000047.1 GCA_943354645.1 Candidatus Nomurabacteria bacterium
GGACGCAGCAACCTCTTCTTTAAAGAGTTCTTCTGCTTTCGCACGAGCATCTGTTGGGACATCAGCGCCGGTAACGAACGCAGGTTTCATTGCAGAGCCGTGCATTGCAACATCTTTTGCAAGTTCCGGCGTTCCGGCAGAGAGGGCAACGATTGCACCTGCTTTTGCATTGTGTATGTAGCCACCAACAACAGGACCTTCGACAATCGTGATGGTACCAAGTTGGATATTTTCACCAATCTTTTGTACGAGCTCACTCACAGACGTTACTGCTTGGTCGCGAGCTGCTTGTTCGCCATTTGCGAGTGCACTATCCGCAATCTTATTTGCAAGTGCGATAAATTCATCGTTCTTTGCAACGAAGTCCGTTTCGCAGTTAAGCACTACCGCTACTGCTTTGCCCTCTGCTTGTTTGAAGGCAATGATGCCGTCTTGTGCAGAACGGTCTGACTTCTTTGCCGCGATATCACCTGATTTCTTTTTCAAGATGATGGTCGCTTTTTCCATGTCGCCACCAGCTTCTTCAAGCGCTTTTCGGCATTGCATAATAGAAACACCTGTTTGGTCGCGGAGCTCTTTAACTTGATCGATTGATATTGTTGACATAATGAACAGATTTAATTAAAAGTTTCTAATATTAGATTGAGAACGCATCTTTGAACGCACTCAAGAAAAACGCAATACTTTTCTGTGCGCCGTCGTTACCAACGATAGGGTATTCAATAGTACTCATATCGCAGTCTGTGTTGCCGAGTGCGATAACTGGAATGTGCATTTTATGCGCTTCAGTAACGGCAATGTGTTCTTTGCGAGGATCAATAACAAGCATAGCTGCTGGCGGCTTCTTCATTGAGACGATACCAGAGAAATTCTTTTCCATATCTGCCATTTCTTTGTCGATAAGGAGACGTTCTTTCTTCGTGTACATATCAAATTCATTTTTCTCTTTCTTTGATCGATAGTCTTCGAGCTTTGATACGCGCTTCTTGATTTCAGGACCGTTAGTCAAAAGACCGCCAACCCATCGTTCTGCAACGTAAGGTTGTGCGAGTGCCATAGCTGCATCGCGAACTTGGTTGCGCGCTTCAGGTTTGGTACCGACAAAAAGCACGGCTTTGCCGGCTGTTGCGAGCTCCTTCAAAAACGCACAGGCCTTTTCGAGCTGGTCGTTCGTCTTATCGAGGTCAATAATGTCGACTTTATTCTTGGTCGTAAAGATGTGTTTTGCAACACTCGGATGGCGGCGAGTCTTGGTATAGCCCAAGTGTGCGCCTGCCTCAAACATAGGTTCAATGTGTGTAGACATGTAAATATGTGATTACGTTAGTAAGACAAGCTTCTAGCTTTTAGGGGTTAGCTTTTAGTGCCGCTCCGTACTCGTCTAGGCTTGTTTGTCTAGAAGCTAAAAGCTAGCCACTAAACACTGTTTTAATCCGTTGGTAGGGCATTCCAGCCCATCCGGAGGGTTTGGCTTACGCCAAACCCTCCGGATAAAAGGTGCTTTTTCTCTCGTTTACTTGCCCGCCTTAGCTATGTGGATACATTGCTGGCGGGGATTAAAAAAGCCCCTTCACGGAACAGTCAAAATATAGCAGAAAATAGGGGAAATGGGAAGGATTGACAAAAAAGGTAAAATAAAGCACTATTTACAAAAATCAAAAACTTAATAGTTATGAAACTACAAAAATTTCCAACAATCCCACAACTGCCTCAGCCGTTACTTGATGAATTGGTAGAAGATGCAAAAAATAAGCAAAACCTTGAAAATTGGGTAAAAATAATCGAACGGCCGTTTCTTTTGTTTATAAGAGCAACAGCAAAAAGGATGCAACATTTTGAAATATTACGACTACAAATACAGCACGATCCAATACCAAGAGAAATGGAAGAGGTTCATGTTGGACACAGGATAAAAACAGATGATTTATTATATGTTCGTTTCCCAATAACCGTTGATTCATTTTTTGGAAACGAGAAGTCACCAGATTGTTTTGGGTATATGAATTTATCTGTGAAAGATAAAGCTCTTATTTTTATAATGCCAATTGATAAGCATAAAAATGAAAAAGTTTTTTATGGAAAAATTCCTAAAATGGCGGCTCATGGTACATGGGAGGAGATAGTAACTATTTACCTCGAATACATTGGATCTCTTATTACACTTATTCCCGCCGCTGAATGATTTTTATTGAAGCCTTTCCTAAACAGGGAGGGCTTTTTTTATTGGCATTTTTAGAGTAGTATGAAGGACATGAAGCAATCTCAATTGTTCACCAAGACCCAAAAAGAAAGCCCTGCGGACGAGATATCAAAGAACGCAGAACTCCTTATAAAAGGAGGTTTTATTCATAAAGAAATGGCCGGCGTGTATTCGTTTTTACCGCTCGGACTTCGGGTGATAAACAAGATAGAAGCCATCATCAGAGAAGAAATGAACCAGATCGGTGGTGTGGAAATGAGAACCACTGCATTTCAAAATAAAGAAGTATGGGAGAAATCAAACCGATGGGATGATGAGGTTGTCGATGTCTGGTTTAAAACAACATTAAAAAACGGCGGAGAAATTGGCTTGTCATTTACGAACGAAGAAGCGTATGCGAACATGTTGAAACAGTACATACAATCATATAAAGATTTGCCAATGTATCCGTATGATTTCAAAACTATTTTTAGAAATGAAACGAGAAGCAAATCAGGTATTATGCGCGGACGAGAATTTTACTGGAAAGCGCTGTATTCTTTTTCAAAAGACGAAGCGGAGCACGCTGCGTTTTATGAAAAAGCAAAAGAAGCATATAAAAAAATATTTAAACGAGCCGGTATTGGTCATTTGACGTATACGACATTTGCATCCGGCGGTAGTTTTTCAAAATTCTCACACGAATTTCAAACAGTGAGTGGTGCCGGCGAAGATACTATTTATGTAGATGAAGCAAAAGGAATTGCAATTAATAAAGAAGTATACAACGATGAGGTTCTCGCGGACCTTGGCGTGGATAAAGCAA
>CALRCO010000048.1 GCA_943354645.1 Candidatus Nomurabacteria bacterium
TCGGGGCATTTTTGCTATAAGAACCTAATACACCATAGAATGAACACTGCCGGATCTTGTAACATCAAACCCATTCTGTATTTGATTCGTTTTTGTTGTCGTAACATCAATGCTGTCACCAAAGATAACTTGTATTGTCTTTTTTATAAAACCACCAGCACCTCCACCGCCAGCCCCAAAGGTGTTTGCTCCTGTTGCATTCGAGCCAAATATTCCATCTCCAGAAGTTATCGTAACAGGGACACTATCTTCTGTTGCAAGAGTTACAGATAAAGGAGAGCCCGGGAAAACACACGTAACAGGATCATCTCCTCCTGATCCTCCATTTGAATTTGTTGCCGAAAAGCCGGCTTGTCCACTTGTTACCACTTCATAAACAACTCCAGATCCACCTGTGATATTAGCCACGCCTCCACTACCAGGGTTTGAAAAAGATCCTATTTGTTCTTTTTGTCCACCACCACCACCACCTGCACTTGCGAACAAGACTCCGTTTTTACGCATTGTTGTGGCTACACCAGACACTCCATCTACAGAGCTTGCAGATGGTGGACCTCCTTCTCCTCCTTGTCCAACAACACAAACATTTATTAGTTTTGCATTTTCAGGAATTGCAAATGTTTTTGTCGCATTAGGAACAGAAGGAAACGTGCGGTATTCATGTACTTTTACAGTATCAGAATAAACAGTTCCATCAGTAGCTGTACAAGAAACCTTAAAGAAGGTTACCCCGACGAGAGGAATTTTGATAGGGTACACAGCATCGCTCACTATTGAGATAGTTGAATTCCAAGAAGTATTATCAGCACTTGAAAGAGTGTCTTGATACCATGCACTCGCAAAACAAGCAGATCCAGAAATATCTGTTAGTACAGGTTTTAATAGAAGACTTGCTTCTGGTGCCGCCTCTGTTGTCCCAACCCAATAATCTTGTGTTATTGGTGGAAAACCAAAATTTACTTGTACGGTAGATTTGATACCAAGATTGACTGTTGGGGTAGGACCTCCTCCCGAGCCAGTGACAATGGTGATATTAACAAAGTCATTATCAGAACCACCTGGACCATTACAACCAATTCTATATATATAATCACCAGGCTCTACATCAGCAGGATTTATGGTAAGACTATCAGCAAGTGAGGATTGAGGAAATCCTTGCGCAGAAATTGGAGAGCTTCCTGCAATTTCAACTGTTTCTGTGCAATCTGTTGTGTCTGTTGAGTTCCATTGCACAATATACGGAGAATCAGATTGCGAAATTGTAATACCATCACCACTGGTATTCTCCCCTACATTTAAACCAACTGCAGGGTCTATCCAAATATCAGCTGTTGGTGGTGTGTTACTATCGTACGTACAAGGAAGTGGGCCACCATAGTTATTTGCATTAACATCCTGACAGGTAAGCACTGGATACACGCAAGGCAATGGACCTCCGTAGTTTGATGCAAGTGGATCTAAACAACTACTTCCTCCTCCAATTACACCACCTTTTGAATTATACCGAACCTCACTTCGGCGTTCGACGATGTGCGGATTGATGGTGCCTGTATTATTAGCAAGATCATTAACATCGCTACAACTTATATTGTAGCCACGTGACACAATATGGGTAATGTATTCACCAATCGCACTTGATGTCGCTACCTCTTTCTTATCTATAAACACTTTTGCACAACCGGGATGATTTCGTGCTGACTGACTAACAAGAACACCATATCCCTCACCTGTATCAATTTCAACTGAAAATTGATATTGATTAAGTCCTTGGGTAACTGTATGGACAACATCTGCGCAATTAATACCCGCCTGCCAATTAGTAGCTCCTGTCCCAGCATCCACAAAATTCGGATCAGGAAACACTTGTTTTTTAATATCGTTATACATTACGCATTCAAGCCCCATATCAGCTCCTGCATCAGCATAGGATGATTGCTTCGAACTGATACTCAACACTTGTTCTTTGTATGCAACATTAAAAATACTCACTGCCATTGCGAGAATAAGAGTAGACGCGAGTACCGCAAATAAAATAACGAAACCGCTTTTGTTATTTTTTTGCTTCTTATTTTTATTTCGTATACTTATATTCATAATTATGGAGTTGTTGTGCCTTGTACTATTTTTCCTGGCCACGAAGTAAGGAAGTCATCAACTCGTACATTTAACAATTTATGTCCTTCAATCCAATAGACACGCACCGTCACTCGAAGCCCTCCCTTTGGACCAAATGGATCACTTGGATCATCAGTAAGAGGATCAAGAGATGCGATTGCTGGTTCAACAAAAATTTGACGCACAAAACCACTGCGAGTGATATCATCATCAGGATCATCGACAATAATATCCCCATTAGCATCGTAACTCAATGCAAAACTGGGTCTGAAAATTCCTTGGTCATAAAAATATTCCGCACATTTTTCAGCGCCAAATTTAGCTCGTTTACCTGGAATAGTCCCAAAAATACCAAGCGTTGAATCGACGTCTTCCCATTGTGCAAGATGCATCTGTTCAGTGCACACTCTTGTTTGTAATTGAAAATTAATATTGCATCCTTGGATTGAGCCAGCGAGCCCTGCATCACTGACAGCATTACCTGTCGTTCGTCTGCAAGGTCCAAGAGGTCCAGCAATATGAGTAATATCTGCATTTGGATGATCAGTAATCCAATCAGGTTTATATATCCAGGGAGTAGTCCCTGGATATGCTACTGTATCAAGCCCATGACAAAAAATATACGCGCTGCTATTAAGTTTCTTTACATTACAAAAACGAGTTATTCCAAGCATGTCTGGCTCAGGCACAAGAGGATTTACTGTCTTATAGTATTGTTGTTCCAAAAAATAACTATCCCGTGCGGCACGTACGAGTTCTGCGCCTTCTTGCGCAAGATAGGTCGCGGTTAATTTATTTTGAGCACTGTTTACATTTTTAATACCGTTTCCCGTTACCACAAGAAGCGCAGTCACTGATGCAACAAAAATAGAAATAGCCACGAGAGTTTCGATAAGGGTAAAGCCGTTAGTTTTTGTTTTGTGTGATTGCATATTATTGTCCAAATTGGCGTTCTGTTACTGATGTTTGAATTGCAAATGGCGTCACAACTTCTTGTGAAGAACCTTGCTTGGTAACTATTTCTCCCACAAGCACTATAGTGACATATGGCTGTTGCAAATCTCCATCCGCAACAGTTGCCGTATTTGCTACAAAAAATCCTGATTTTTCAAAATTAATATGTACACGATCATCGGTGAGTTTAATTATATCTTGAGAGTTACATCCAGCCCTATCAAGATTGTCCATGATTTTATACATACTCCCCGCATTATCTCCATTTGAAAGAGTGACGCCACTTTCTGGACATAAGATGTACCCTTGCATAACAGCAGGAACATTAGCGGCACTGATATCTATGTTAGGGACAGTGTACGGCATAAAACCAACAGAGGTTGACGGATTGTACCCTGTGTCACCAGCACTAAGATCGGGCTTGTACTCACAATCAGCCCTCTGGTAATTATTACCCGATGGATTACAGCTATAGTTATATCCAAGTTTTACGTTACGAGATATATCATCCATAGTAAAACTCAAATTATCCGTAACTGTGCGCATGTCTTCTGTTTTTTTGTAATTCACATTTGCAGAAAGAATCGCAGAGAGTGCAATCATAGCAACAATGACGAAAAGAGCAGTGGCGATCATTAATTCAATGAGCGTAAAACCTAATTGTATTTTTCTATTTCGTGTACTTATTTGCATATTATTGTTCACATGCGCTTGTATTTATATCTGGATTTCCTGGAGCACAACCATTTTTTACGCTGATTTGTCCTGTTCTATTTACCACGACATATTTGTGTTTATTGGTATTTCTAAGTGATTGTATTTCAATATAGACTTCTTCTGCATCAAGAGAATCAGCCCCTGTACCGTTTGAGAAATGCGCAGTTGCCCATGGACGAGTAAAGGTGACGCCAAAAATATCTGTTAATAAAGGAGAAGATCTTGCCCTGTCTTTGATATAAATTCCTGAAATCTGATCGAGAGATGTAATTTGTGTTACGGAAAGACATTCACTGAAACCAACCCCAGGATTATCACAAGTATTGTCTGGTAAGGAAATTACACCATCAATTGCGAGAGCATCGTATCCTGCAACACCAAGCGGCCTATCTGCAAAAAAAGCAAACCCTTTACGTAAAAAAGTGACATCGTCACGGAAATTGAAATAAACCCCATAACTAGGCGCATTTAAAGAAACATTCATGTCGTCTAATGGTTGATTATTGTATTCAGTTGCATAGGCACCTGACATTGCCACTGTTTGTGCCTCTTTAATACGGAGCGCGATGTCTTGGGCAAGATTTTGCAGACGAATATTTGCGTCGAATGAACCGTAGTTGAAAATAAGCACGCTCGAAATAATCGAGACAATGCTGATGACGACAACCAACTCAATAAATGTAAATCCTTGTTGTAAGTGTTGCTGCATGTTTATGAGAAAAAAGTAAACCACGACGCGATATCAAGAAATGAAAGCTGGCAAAAATACGCAATGACAATACCAAGAATAAGAAACGGACCAAACGGTATCTGTGTTTTCATTGTAACGTCCTTGCCATGCGTGAGCAATAGGAAAACTCCGACAAGTGCGCCTATCCAAAACGCGAGTACCACCGCCGCGATTCCCATACCAAGACCTAAGAAAAATCCAATACCCATCATGAGTTTGATATCCCCAAATCCAATCACTCGCCCGCCGGTTACGTACCACAACAGCGCGAATGGAAGCGGGATGACAAATCCTGCGAGAAAATCCCATGTGTCTGGTAAAACGAGTCCATGTGGAGTAACAAAAAGTAAGAGTGCGGAAATAATAATAAA
>CALRCO010000049.1 GCA_943354645.1 Candidatus Nomurabacteria bacterium
GCAGCAACGATACCAACAGCTTCACCAAGATTAACGAGGTGGTTGCGTCCCAAATCAAGACCGTAACACGCTCGGCAGATGCCGTGCACTGTTTTACAGGTAAGCGGTGAACGAACAAGCGCTTCTGTGATCCCTGCTTTTTCCATTTTCATTGCTTCTTCTTTTGTAACCAAGAAACCACGTTTGTAGAGTGACTTACCATCAGCGTCTTTAATATCGGAAGCTAAGACACGGCCACGCATCACTTTTGCAAATGGAATAGTAACTCCAGAAATAGTTTCTGCACGTGCAGCTTTTCCTTCTTTAGTACCACAATCTTCTTCGGTAATAACCACATCTTGCGCAACGTCAACGAGACGTCGAGTAAGATATCCAGCTTTCGCAGTGTTAAGCGCAGTATCGGCAAGACCTTTACGAGAACCGTGAGTCGTAATGAAGTATTCAAGTGGAGAGAGTCCTTCTTTGTAAGATGAGATAATTGGGAAATCGATAGTATCACCGGCAGTGTTCTGGATCAATCCTTTCATACCTGCCATTTGTGTCACCTGTGCAATCGAACCGCGGGCACCTGAGGTAACCATATCGTACACACTTCCTGATTTATCAAGTGTTTCTGGAATGTGTTTTTCAATTTCACTTTTCTTGTGTTCCCAGATTTCGATAACTTTTTGTTTCTTTTCTTCAACAGACAAAAGACCGTCGTTGTATTGTTCAATAACTTTTGCTTCTTCTTTTCGTCCTTCTGCGACGATACCTGCTTTTGCTTCAGGTGTCCGAACACTTTGGAATCCGAACGTACCACCAGATTGTGTCGCGTACAAATAACCGAAATGTTTAATTTTATCGATGATTGGTGGCGTGTTGTCGATACCAATGTGCACAATCATTTCGTCGATAAGTGATGAAAGTGTTTTCTTCGTAACTTCTTGGTTTAAATATGGGAAGTCATTTGGAAGCACACTGTTGAAGAGCAATCGTCCGACTGTTGTATCGAACGGCTTGCCGTCATACGCATTGTATTTTGCGTGTTCAGACGGCATGACTTTGATCTTTGCATGGAAGGATACTTCGCCGTAGTCATACACCGTAATTGCTTCGTTTGGACTTGAGAAAATTTTACCTTCACCTTTTTGGTTTGGCATTTCTTTCGTCATCCAGAAACAACCAAGTACGATGTCTTGTGATGGAAGGATGATCGGTTCGCCGTTTTGAGGTTTGAGTAAGTTTCTGTTTGCTGCCATCAAATTCTTTGCTTCAGCTTGCGCTTTATCAGAGAGTGGCAAGTAGACAGCCATCTGGTCTCCATCGAAGTCAGCGTTAAATGCAGTACAAACCAATGGGTGCAATTGAATAGCATTACCTTCGATAAGAATTGGGTTGAAAGCTTGAATACCAAGACGGTGCAATGTCGGTGCACGGTTCAAAAGCACATATTTGCCTTTGATCGCCTCTTCAAGAATTGCCCATACTTCTGGGACACGTTCTTCGATAAGCTTGTTGGAACCGCGAATATTGTGTGCGAGTTCTTGCTTGATCAATTTTGAAATAATAAATGGGCGGAACAATTCAAGTGCCATATGTTTCGGAAGCCCGCATTGGTTCAACTTCAAGTTTGGACCAACAACGATAACAGAACGAGCAGAATAGTCCACACGCTTACCGAGGAGGTTCTGGCGGAAGAGACCTTGTTTACTCTTCAAGTTATCAGACAATGATTTGAGTGCTCGCTTCTGACTTTGAGAAACTGCTTGTGAATCATTTTGACGCGCGATTGAATTGTCGATAAGCGCATCAACTGCTTCTTGGAGAATACGTTTTTCATTACGCAAGATAACATCTGGCGCACCGATTTCTTTCAATTTCTTCAAACGGTTGTTACGGTTGATCACACGACGATAGAGGTCGTTGATATCAGAAGTTGCGTGGCGTCCACCTTCAAGAGCTACCATAGGGCGGAGTGCTGGTGGGATCACCGGAATGTTGGTGAGGAACATCCATTCAGGACGTACCTTTGCATGGATCATTGAACGGATAACTGCCATGCGGCGTTCCATTTTTTCTTTTTCAAGTGCACCTGCTTTGTCGATCAAACGCTGTGTTTCGACACGGAGTTTCTCAAGATCAAGATTCTTGAAGATCGTGTAAATTGCCTCAGCCCCGATACCTGCTTCAAAACACGTACCGTACCGAAGACTGAAGTTGTGATATGCGAGTTCACCAAGTACTTTTCCAGGCACGATTTCACCTACTTCTTTTTTAGTAGCCGTCAAAAGTGCTTTTAATTTTTCGCGAGTTTCTTCGTCTTCTGTGCTTTTTACTTTTGACTTGTATTCGCTTTCGATATCTTTCAAGATATTCGCTTTTTCTTCATCGTTTACTTTCGTAATGATATAGCCAGCGAAATAAATCACTTTTTCAAGATCTGTAACCGTTGTATTGAAGAGGATCGACATGCGAGATGGCACACCACGGAGGAACCAGATGTGTGCGACAGGAGATGCGAGTTCGATGTGGCCCATGCGTTCACGGCGAACGATAGATTTTGTAACTTCAACACCACACTTTTCACAGACGATATCCTTATAGCGAATGCGTCGGTATTTTCCACAATAACATTCGTAGTCTTTTTCCGGACCAAAGATGCGTTCGTCAAAGAGACCGCCACGTTCTGAGCGACCGGTTCGGTAGTTGATGGTTTCAGGCTTCGTGATCTCACCATAACTCCATGACAAAATATCTTCAGGAGAAGCAAGCTTGATCGCAATGTTGTTAAAATTTGTTGTGTCTAATGTTTTCATATATTTTAGTAATTAGTGAATAGTAAGTATTTATCTACAAACTAATTTTCTAACTTATCGTTACGAAGCATGACATCAAGTGCTAAGCCGCGAAGGTAATTTAACATCACCTTAAACGATGCTGGTGCATTTGGCTGTCGGATTGGTTCGCCTTTGATAATAGAATCAAATGTCTGAGAACGACCTAGAATATCATCAGACTTAATCGTTAACATTTCACGAAGTATGTGGGATGCGCCGTATCCTTCAAGTGCCCACACTTCCATTTCTCCGAAGCGTTGTCCTCCACCTTGTGCCTTACCGCCAAGTGGCTGTTGCGTAATGAGTGAGTACGGTCCAATAGAACGCATGTGAATTTTGTCTTCAACCATGTGGTGCAATTTCAATACATACATATACCCGATAGCGATATCTTGCTCAAATGCATCACCAGTGCGACCATCAAAAAGTTTGATGCGACCGTTTTCTGGATGTCCTGCTGCTACCAATTCTTTCTTAATTTCGTTTTCATTTGCGCCAGAGAATGGAGGCACGATAGCTTGATAGCCAAGTGTATTTGCGGCCAATCCCAAGTGCATTTCCAAAATCTGCCCCAAGTTCATACGCGATGGCACACCGAGCGGTGTGAGCGCGATATCAACAGGAGTACCATCTGCCATATATGGCATATCTTCTTCAGGCAAGATGATTGAAATAACACCTTTGTTACCGTGGCGTCCTGCGAGTTTATCACCCACTGAAATGTTACGGATTTGCGCAACTTCGACAATTACTTTTTTGATGATACCGGATTCCAAATTGTGTCCTTTGTCGCGAGAGAAAATTTTTACACCGATAATACGGCCACGTTTACCGTGTTCCATACGAGTAGAGGTATCTTTCACATCGCGCGCTTTTTCAGAAAAGATTGAGCGGAGCAAGCGTTCTTCTGGAGTGAGTTCTGTTTCGCCTTTTGGAGTAATTTTTCCAACCAAAATATCGTTTTCACGAACTTCAGCACCGACACGGATAATGCCTTCTTCGTCGAGGTCTTTCAATTTTGTTTCCCCGACATTTGGAATGTCGCGTGTTGTTTGTTCAGGTCCCAATTTTGTATCGCGAACGGTACAAATAAATTCTTCAATATAAATAGACGTGAATTTTGAATTCTTTACGAGACGCTCTGAGAGAATAATCGCGTCTTCGTAGTTTTGTCCACTCCATGACATGAATGCAACGAGTACATTTTGTCCAAGTGCAATTTGTCCGTGATCTGTTGTTGATGTATCTCCGAGCACTTGTCCTTTTTTCACTTTCTCACCTACTGCAACAATAGGGCGTTGGTGGAATGAACCGAAGTTGTTGGTTCGAGAGAAGTTTACAAGTGGGTAGTCGATTTTTGTTTTTCCATCAACCACAATGTGTTGTGCATCTACCGCTGAAATCACGCCATCTTCTTTTGAGATGATAAGTCGTCCTGAATATCGAGCAGCGAGTTCTTCCATACCAGTAGCTACGAGTGGTGCTTCTGGACGAACAACAGCCATTGCTTGTTTCTGCATGTTCGATCCCATCAATGAACGGTTTGCGTCATCGTGTTCCAAAAATGGAATCATAGATGTCGCAATAGAAAATGCTTGGTTTGATGCAACGTCGATAAAATCAACATCGTCTTTTGCTACGAGACCTGGTTCTGTTTTTACGCGAGCTTCGACGAATGGCGCGGTAATCGTACCTTTGTCATCATATGGGATTTGCGCGTGCGCAATGTTGTACTGTTCTTCTTCAAGCGCATTCAAGTACACCACTTCGCCAGTGATTTTTCCTTTCTTTACCTTTATATATGGAGATTCAATGATACCAAAATCATTCACGCGAGCGTACGTTGCCAAGTGCAAAATAAGACCGATGTTCGGACCTTCTGGTGTGTGAATAGGACACACGCGACCATAGTGGGAGGTGTGCACGTCACGAACTTCGAGTGATGCGCGTTCACGCGTCAAACCGCCGGGACCGAGTGCTGAGAGGGTTCGCAAGTGCTCAATTTCTGCCAAGACGTTTTCTTGGTTCATGAATTGTGAGAGTTGGTTCGTCGTAAAGAATTCTTTAATACGAGCTTGGAGTGGACGCTGGTTGACGATAGCAATAGGAAGCGCCGTCGTAATATCGATAGTCGACATACGATCTTGAATGTTGCGCTTGATTTGTGTCATACCGATACGCACTTTTTGCTGGAGCAATTCTCCGACATAGCGAACGCGGCGTTGTGCCAAGTTATCGATATCGTCTGCTTTTGCATCTGGTGTCGTGATAAGCGTCATGATGTGGTCGATGATTGTCGCCAAGTCATCAATGGAAAGTGTGCGGCGTGTAAGCTCTTTGTCGCCCATATCTTTTTCGAACCGCTTGTTGAAGCGGAAACGGCCGACAGGAGACAAGTCATATCTCTCTGGAGAGAAAATATTTTTGATGAATTCACGAGCGTTATCTGCAGTTGCAAGGTCGCCATCGCGAAGACGCTTGTAGATTTCGATATTTGCTGATTGGATATCCTTTGCAGTATCTTTTTCAATCGCAACAGAAAGCATGTGCTTTGATGCATCACTCTTCACTAATTTTTGCATCGCTGCCAAATCAGTCATTCCAAACACACGCAAAAGAGACGTAATTGGGAATTTACGTTTTTTGTCGATACGGACATAGAGAATACCATCTGCGTCAGCTTCAATTTCCATCCACACACCACGTGCCGGAATGATTTTTGCGCCGAAGAATGTCTTCCCTTTTACTTCATTTTCAATAAAGAACACGCCGAAACTACGTGCGAGCTGTGGCACAATAACGCGTTCAACACCGTTGATAACGAATGTACCGTGGCCGGTCATCATAGGCACATCTGCCATGAAGATTTCCTGCTCCTTCGCATCGCCTGCCATTGTCTTATTAATAAGCTTCACGCGCGCTTTCAA
>CALRCO010000050.1 GCA_943354645.1 Candidatus Nomurabacteria bacterium
CGGTCTTTTGTCTGTTGAAGAAAAGAAACAAAAAGTTATCGAAATCTGGGAACACAAGAAAAGTGAAATTGAAAAACACATTCCAGAAACACTTGATAAATCAGGAAGTGTGTACGATATGGTTACCTCTGGTGCTCGCGGTTCGATCGCACAAGTAACGCAGATGGCAGGTATGAAAGGATTGATCCAGAACACCGCTGGTGACACGATTGATTTCCCAATTATTTCTTCCTACAAAGAAGGACTCTCTCCACTTGAATACTTCATTACGACCCACGGTTCACGTAAAGGTCTCGCTGACACAGCACTTAACACTGCGAAGGCTGGATATCTTACTCGACGTCTCGTTGATGTTGCGCAAGATGTGGTTATTACTGAAGAAGATTGTGGTACCAAAGAAGGTAAAGCTGCACGAGCAGAAACCATTTCCGGTGTTACGATTCCATTTGCAAAAGTGATGCGTGGTCGTGTACTTGCTAGTGATATTAAAGACGCTGATGGTAAGTCACTCTACAAGCGTGGTTTCTTGGTTACGAAAGAAGAAGCAATGAAAATGGAAAAAGCAGGTATCACGGAAGCTTTTGTTCGCTCACCGCTTACTTGTAAAACAGTACACGGCATCTGCCGAGCGTGTTACGGTCTTGATCTTGGACGCAATCACCTCGTTAATCTTGGTGAAGCTGTTGGTATCGTTGCTGCACAAGCTATCGGTGAACCAGGAACACAGCTCACGCTCCGAACCTTCCACGCCGGCGGTCTCGCGGGTGTCGACATTACGCAAGGTCTTCCACGTATCGAAGAAATTTTTGAACGCCGTTCAAACATTAAAAATCCAGCTATCGTCGCACAACATGACGGCGAAGTGTTGGAAATCCGACAAAACGGAACTGAAAAAATTATCGTCGTTGCTTCTGATGAGAAAACAGCAGATGGATCAAACAGTATGGAATACGTGGTTCTTCCTCGCCGAACACCGATTGTTAAAGTTGGTCACAAGGTAGCGAAAGGAGATCTCCTTACGGATGGTTCTGCAGATATTGCACTCATCTTCAAATACGGTAGTCAAGGAAAAGCAGAAGATTACATCATTACAGAAATCAACAAAGTGTACGAATTGCAAGGTGCATCTATTGCGCGAAAACACATCGAAATTATTATTCGCCAAATGTTCTCTCGAAAGCGCGTTAAAGATCCAGGTACAACAATGTTTTCTCCAGGTGAAATGGTTGAAAATATTGAACTCATTGAAGAAAATGAACGTACAAAGGCAAGTGGTGGTGAAGTAGCAAAAGCAGACACTATCGTCTTGGGTATTACCGAAACATCGCTCAACACAAAAAGTTGGATGTCTGCAGCGTCGTTCCAAAACACAAACCGTGTGCTCATCAACAATGCAATCAAAGGCGGTGTTGACCGACTCCGTGGTCTTAAAGAAAACGTTATCATTGGTCGCTTGATTCCTGCAGGAACTGGATTTGGATTTGCAGGTATTGATCCTGAAGATATACCATCAGATACTGATATGCATCACGAATCTCGCATTGAAAACGAAGCACCAGAACTTGCTCGACAAGTTAACGAGTAAGCTTGAGTAAATAGTAATTAGTGTAGTAAGTAGATAGTAGGTAGTAGTAAGTAGGATTCCGCGATCTTTGCTTCTACTAGCTACTTTCTACTAACTACTTACTTGTTCAATCATGCAAACACCTGTTGAACGCATAAAAGAAAAACTCTCCATCACCGATGTTGTCGGTGGATACATTAAGCTTGAAAAATCAGGGCTCTACTACAAAGCACGTTGTCCCTTTCACAGTGAAAAATCAGCATCGTTTTTTGTGTCCCCGGGTCGCAATAGTTTTCATTGTTTTGGATGTGGTAAAGGTGGCGACATTTTTACCTTCGTAGAAGAAATTGAAGGCACTGATTTTTCGGAGACACTTAAAATTCTTGCAGAACGCGCACATGTGCCATTGTCTGAATACAAAGGCGTTACCGAACAAGTACAAAAAAATAAACGAGCTCTTGCGTTGCTCGCGGATGCAACTGCATTTTTTGTAGATACACTCCGAGAGAGTCCTGAAGTAAGTGCATATTTACTAGGACGAGGACTTACCCAAGATACGATTGATGCATTTCAAATTGGATTTGCACCAGCGTATGGCAACACAGTATCTGCGAATTTAATTCAAAAAGGGTATACCGATGAAGAATTAAAAGCGACAGGGATGACGGCGATGAGCGACCGAGGTGCATATGATCGGTTTCGCTCGCGCATCATGTTTCCGATTCGTGACAGTCAAGGTCGCGTCGTTGCATTTTCTGGACGAATTTTTCCCTCCACTTCGGTCGGGACAAGTAGCGATGTTGCCAAGTATGTAAACTCCCCAGAAACAACTCTCTATTCAAAGAAAAATATATTGTTCGGCTACGATATGGCAAAGCAAGCACTTATGCGTGAAGATTGCTGTATTGTGGTTGAAGGGCAGATGGATCTCATCATGGCGCATCAGGCAGGGACAAAAAATACGGTTGCCGTTTCAGGAACAGCATTTACGAAAGAGCAACTCGATTTGATACGTCGCTTTACCCAAAATGTTGCGCTCTCATTTGATGCAGACAAAGCGGGGGTGCAAGCAGCGCGTCGTAGTATCGAACTTGCACTTACAGAAGGTATGGATGTTACGATGATACGCATTGGGCACGGGAAAGATCCGGCAGATTTAATCAAAGAAGATCCGGAATTGTGGCGGACCGCAATATCGAATCGCATGCATGTCGTGGATTTTTTCTTAGAAAATGTGCTCGCCGAACATGCCGATGAGCGGACGGTGGTGAAGCGTATTCGTGACGAAGTCTTACCGTATGTCGCACGCGTGCGTAGTCCGCTTGAACGAGGACATTTTATTGCAAAAATTGCTAATAGCGCAGGCCTTAAAGAATCAGATATTCGTGATGAAGTTACTCGTGTCGCAGTCACTACAGAGGTAGCAAAAGTAGAACCTAGTACAAAATCTTCCGGAGAGTCTCCGCCAATCATTGATCTGACAGAAGAACGATTACTCTCTTATTTTTTGTTAGGAAAAACAGCGTATCTGGGAAAAGAAGAATATGAAAGTGCGTGTCGTGAGTATGAACGTATTACCGGTAAAGATCCAAACACGGTGACCGACGCGCTTGACCAGAGTACCAGAGAACGAATGTTGTTTATTGCAGAGGCGACATTTGGAGAAAACGGAGAGCATAAAAAAGAATTGACGGAATTGCTCTCACTCTTCGAATCAAAATTATTAAGTAAACAACTTGAAGAAGCTATGCGAGAACTCCGCAAAGCAGAAGCGAATAAAGATGACACCGGAGTCGCCAACCACTTACAAACCATAGCCACTATTTCAAAGCAACTAGAGACCATTAAAAGTAACCGTTTTTAATATATGCCATCAAAAAAATC
>CALRCO010000051.1 GCA_943354645.1 Candidatus Nomurabacteria bacterium
AACTCGTAATCCTTTTCATCATCTAAATATTCATCTATAAGTGCGTTAATTAACCTTTGAGTCTTTTTGTCTTCATCTTCTAATTTTGAATGCCCTGTAAGATCTTTAATTTGCTGATGATTTATTCCTTTCTCAATAAACATAGAATTTCTCAATCTCTTAATTCGTAATTTCGGTGAGTACCATGTCTTATCCAAAACAAACCAAGATAAAAGAAAAACTATTACTACAAATATTATTGTTTGCATATTTTTTAATTAGTTAACTTTTAAAATAATCTAATATGGATTTCAATTTTTCTTCAAAATCTTTTCCAAATTCATCTTCTTTCAATTTGTTATCATCTGTGAATACTCCTGTTTTATCTGCCTTATCTCTAATATCTTGAGCTTTTAATTCTTCTATTTGATATACAGGAGAGTAAAGTTTTTTACATTCTTCATAGTGTTTTCCTTGATCCTTTTCATCTCTATCAAATAAGGCAGCGACTTTTGATATTTTTAAATCTTTGCAAAGTTTCAGTAGGTCTTTAATTTTTGAACTACCACCTGCTCCGAATCCAAAGAAAACAAAATCATAATCTATTTTATTTTCATCAAGATATTGAGTGATCAATCCAACATCTTCATGCCCTTCAACTAAAAATACTTTGTCAGAAAAAAATATGTTTTTTGTTTCAATGCTACTCAAATGTGGAGTTCTCTTGTGGGGTTTTGCTATTAATTTTGCAATGCTTTCATTTTTGAACAAAGCAGCTTCTGAAGTATTTGGGGTAGTATTTCTATTAAGCTTGATGAGAGAAGCTCCGTTGGCGAGGTAACTCCAATTAATTATATAAGGAGAGTGAGTTGTAATGAAAACTTGTCTTGTTTTTGCCAGTTCACCTATTTTACTCAGAATCTTTATTTGATTAATTGGATCAAGAAAAGATTCTGGTTCTTCTATCACTAAAACTTTTTCATCCAGCAAAGAACTAATTTTAGACATGAAGCGGTCGATCCTTATTTCACCAGAACCTGAATTTCTGAAGCTCTTTTGATAATCTTTGTCATCTCTTGATTTTAAAGTTTTAATTGTAACTTTTTTTCCGGAATGGTCACTATAACTTGTTAAGGTTGTTGGATAAAGGAAATTTTCTTCGGGTTCATCTTGGTTTAGATCTATCTCTTTAAACCTAACATTATTTACCGACGCATTATTTTCATCCCAAAATTGGGTCATATACGGAAACTCTTTTTTATTGATTCTCAAGTGGATATTACCTGCTGGTTGAATCAATGTTGTAAAAGATGTTTCTAATAAATATGTTTTTCCAACACCAGATTGACCAACAATATAGTTCATCCCACTACCATCTGTTCCGTTTGGAATTGAAAATTCAAAATCAACATCATTAATTAATGGGTGATTATTAATTGTTACTCGTTTTAAAAACATAATATTTAATAACTTTTTACACTTATTTCGTGACCGCTAAATACTTGTATAAAGACAGTATATAGGATAGGATATTTGTATGTCAACCCGGTAGTGAGACCGTCTTAACGGATCTACTACCGGGTCAAGCAAACCTTCCATGCAAAAACCAGATTACTCGAAGAAAATCCTTAAAATACTAGCTGAAAAGCCGGCTGTTTCGTTGCCCGAGCTTACGGGCAAAGTAGGCGAAAAAGTCTCAGAGAAGGCCAAATATGCCCTTACCCGCTCATTAAAAGGCCTCCGCGAGGCTGGGTTGGTAGAACACGTCCATTCGGGCCAGAACGACTATGCTCGCCTTACCAAAAGCGGCCGCGCTAAAGCTACCAGCTATAAGCTAGAAGCTAAAAGCTCGTTGGTTTCCCCAAACTGGGACGGCAAATGGCGCATCATTCTCCTTGATCTTCCTGAGTCACGCAAAAACGAACGCGAATCTCTCCGCTACCTCCTCAAAAAAGCCGGCTTCGTCTGCCTCAAAAATTCCGCATGGATTTCGCCCTACCCATTCGAACATCTCTTTCTTAATATAAAAAAAGATCTCAATCTTGGAACTGAGCTTATGATCATCGTCACCGACTCGCTCGATGAAGAAACAAAAAAGGTGTTATTTGAACTTTTTGGGAAATAAAATTAATACTCTTCTCCGTGGGTAATAATATCTTTTTTATCTTTGTCAGTGGAATAAATTAACTTCAAATCATTCCATTCTGCGGTTGTTTTATCCCCTTTAGAACAAGCCAGGGTGTAAGGTATGCCGTTAATAAAAGCCTTGCGCGTAAGATCTTCAGGGTTTAATCGTCCCTGCTTTATAAATCTCTTTTCTGAGTTGTTTTCACTATTAAATCTCGCTTGTTTAGCCGAGTAGTAATAATCACATTCTCTAATTTGTTCTTTCTTTTCAAAATTATTGTTTTCTCCTCCCATAAATTTAATATATTAATCTTATAATAGCTAAATTATACTACTTTGTACTTTTAACAGTATACACTTTCACCCGCACTGGTCTCAAAATGCGTTCACCGATCTTATAACCAGATTGGATGATTTGAGCAAGTGTATGATCTTTTGATTGGTCATCCGTTTCAACGGATTCTATAGACTCGTGGAGATTATGATCAAACGCATCCCCTTCTTTGGCGTCGATCGGCGTCACACCATTTTCGGCAAGCACTTTCAATAACTGTTGGTGAATATATTCCACGCCAACACGCCAGTTTTTTTCAACCTTTTCCCACGCATCTTTGTTTGCAAATGCCATATCATACGCATCAAGCACCGGAAGAAGTTCTTCGATGAATCGTTCGGTTGCAAGCTCGCGATTGCGAAGCAATCGCGCTGTCTCGTCTTTTTTATAATTAAGAAAATCCGCCCGCTCTCTCTGCCAGTTGTTTAAATATTCCTGCTTCTCTTCGAGCGCCTTCGCGAGTTTTTCTTTGAGTTTTGCTTCTTTGGATTTGGTATTACCTTCGCCGTCTTCCTCCACAAATTCAACATCCGCCGAGATGTCGATTTCTGCCTGATCTAATTCTTCTTTTTCTGTATTAATTTCTGTTACTTCATCATCTTTCATACTGGCTATTATACGTATATTTTCCTTGATTTCAAATTATATCAAACTCTGCTATCGCTGAATTTGATATAATATTTCTCTTTGGTATCATATACT
>CALRCO010000052.1 GCA_943354645.1 Candidatus Nomurabacteria bacterium
CCAACTGTCGGAAAGATATCGAGGATATGAAATGACAAAAAACGTTCGCGCAAGTTTGTCACCCAGATTTAATTGCTTAGGGGTAACCTGCAATGCTGAGGGCGCAATAATATCTTGCAGTTCAAGTGCTGCAGCTTGATAGACTTCATTGGGAAGTTTTGGGCCAGTCTGTGTTTCAGTTTTCTTTTTTCCTCCGAGGAGGTTTGAAAATAGTGACATATTATTTTTGTACCATGCCCGCAGGTGATTCTGTTTCTCCAGGATTAAAAATCTTATAAAAAAGTTCAATCAATTCTTCTGTTTTTAATTGCTTTGAGCGTACACCGATTGCAGATAATCCGCTTTGGATAATGTTGACGCGTTGTTCGAGTTGACTGCGCTGTTCTTCAAATAATGTCGCACTGTCTTGTTGTTGTTCGGTATTTGTTTTTGTATTCATAAATGAGGGAATCAGTTTCTGAAAATCAGATGCTTTTGCGATTGCAGGAGGGCTGTACGGCACCACAACGAAGAAACTTTTTTTCATAATAGCCACTTCATCCGTGAAGCGCTTAATGAAATTGATATATTCTCGAATTTGGATTTTAATGAGGGGTTCTACAACGTCTTCTTCGCGAGATGCAAGAAGTGCGAGATAAGGTTTGATATTAAGACGGCGCGACTGAATGACGATTTGCGTTGAAAAATCAAGGGTATTTAAAAATCCTTGAAATTGCATCATAATCGCCTGTTGTTCATCGGCAGATTTGAGAGAAATATTGATTGATGAGGTGATGAGTACTGCACGAAGTCCCCCATCTTTTAAGAGTACGATACCATCGCGCACTTCTTTAATAGGAACAAAATTTTGTGCAGATTCACTTTTAACAGCCATGGAGATAGTATAGCAAGAAAGTAGCTGGTAGCACGTAGCTAGGAACTGGGGATTAAAGTTGTAGCAAGGTACAAGTAGCAAGTAGCAGGGTTTCGAACAAACAAATGCAGAATTTAGCAAAGCCAAATTCTGCATTATGTTTTTCTTGTTGATTATCTCCCTTGCTACCTGCTACTAGTCCCATGCTACTATATAAATATGCAATTCCGTGTCCCACAATTTATCGATATCGAAGACAAGCTCTTTGGGCCATTCACTTTTAAACAATTTGTGTACATGGTTGGTGGTGGCGGGCTTGCGTTTATTGTGTGGAAGATACTTCCCCATTTTATCGCCATTTTATTCGTGATTCCGATTATAGGACTTGCAGTCGCGCTTACCTTTTATAGGATAAACAATAAGCCGTTCATCTTTACCCTTGAAGCATTTATCAAATATCAAATTGCCGCAAAACTCTATACATGGAAACAGCGAGAGCAAAAAGCAGAAGAAGTTAAGAATGAGATTGCACCACAAGCGCCAGTACTCCCTACACTCTCTGGCAGTAAGCTCAAAGAATTATCATGGAGCCTTGATGTGCTCGATAATAAAGAACAAGCAGAACAAGCAAGCGATATTGATAAGATTGTTGAGAAATCAGTAAAGTCGAAATATGATCTTAAAATTTGATCATTGTTGTCATCCCGGACACGAGTCTGCGAAGTATGATCCGGGAACCAGGTTCATTCGGAATTAGTCTGGGTACCGGCCTCCGCCGGTATGACACAATAAAAAAGGATTTGGCAAAGCCAAATCCTTTTTTATTTACAGCGTCTCCTTATACGGGTCAGATGATGGTTGTGGTATTTTAGTTGCTCCACTGCCTACCATTGTCTCCGTCTTAGGCAAACTAAATGTCGTCGTCATCTTTTGTGCAATAAATCCTTTTTGTCGCTCTCGTGCCAATTGTCGCAAATGTTCTTGAGCCGCTTTTAATAGTTCTGGTTGTTCAAGAGGATTCCCCTCTGGTTCTTGTTTAGGTGCGAGACTGCCGACATCAACAATGGTTACTTTAGGAATGTCTTTGAAAACTGGTTCTTTTGGTGTAGAAGGAATTGTCGGTACTTCTTGTGGAGGTGTTACTTGTGGTGGCGTTGGTGTCGCTTCTTTAATAACGACAACAGGTGTTGGCTCGACCGCTGTTACTATAGGAATTGTTTTTTCAATAATCGGTGTAGGAATGTTTATTGCGATTGGGCCAGGATTTTCGATACGTTTCTTTTCTGGCGCAGTTGGCGTTGTTGTGATGGGTATGGTGTTGACGACTGGAGTAGTCGGTTCATCTGGTTCTATAGGAAGACTTTCTGGTGGGTTACCCCCCTCCTTTTCCAAGGAGGGGTTGGGGGTGGTCGGTTCTATTGTTAAACCACCTCGGCCGCCGATTACTCCTCCTTGCAAAGGAGGAGAGACGGGCATAGGACTCGGCCCCATTGGACCTGTCTCAAATATAGTCGGTGTCGGACGAATAGGGATACTTGTCGTATGGGTTGGTTCTTGTTTAGGTACCATTTTATCAAGCGCAACCCCTTCACTTTTTTGCGGGTTTTCAATATTTTCTAAAATTGCATCACGGTCTTCGGTAACTTCTTTTTCTTTTGTCTGTATAGGCACTTCTTCTTCGAGAATAATATCTGATTCTTTGAATACTTGTTGTTCTTGTTCGATATCAGCGGTAATGTCTTGTTTTACTGGTGGTGTTTCTTCGATTTCACCTTCTTCAACTGGGGCATTTGTTGTTGCTTCAACTTCGAATATTTTCTCCTCAAGTGGAAGGACGATAAGGTCAAGTGCTTCCGAGGAGAGTCCTTCAGCTTGAAGGTCATTTAATTTTCCTTCAGCGATAAGACCAGCTTTAAATTCTTCCGCAGGACGAAGTCCAAGAAGGACATAATACATTCCCATCGTAAGCGCAGCTCCTTGTTCCGGGCTAAGCATCATACGCTTTATGAGTGCCTCTGCTTTTGAATCAAAATCAAAGATTTGGAGTGCTTCGAAAAAGCTATCAGGTTGTTCCGCAAGCGCTGTTTTGTAACTGGTAAATGAGATTGGTTTCATTGTGTATGATTTTTGAATTATTTTTTGTCGTCTTTTTTGTCATCCTTCTTGTCGTCTTTTTTTCCTCCTTTCTGGTTGTTTAGTCTATCAAGTCTATCTTGCAGAGAATTGTGATTTTTTGTTGCGTTTTCGAGGTTTTTTATGTGTCTGCCAATGTTTCGTAATTCAAGGGTTGCATCTTGATATGCTTTCAACGCAATAGGATATGCAACAGGATCGTTTTGACTTGTGTTCGCATGTGTTTCAGCTTCCCGTTCTTTTTTCTCGTAATCTCTTTTCTTTAATGCAAGCTCATCTAATGCTTGGTCAATCGCTTCTTGTGTCGGTAAGGTGGTGCTATCACCGAGTCCAGTTAATTTATTTCCCTGTTTATCTTTTATATTACTTCCCTTTAGTCCCTCAACAAGTTGTTTAATTTGTTTTTCTACGTCGCTAATTTGTCCATCGAGCTTACTTGTTTTTTTAGTGTCTCCCTCAAGAGTGTCTGCTGCATGTAATTCAGCATCTCGATTTATTCTTCTGTTCAATCCAGATATTATTGCAACAGGAACTGCTTGGATTGCTGCTCCTGCAGCGCCTGCAGCAATAGCACCTCCGATTGCTGCCCCTGCTGTCTCAGTAAGCACTGGCGCGGCATCAGCAAGACCCTTTGTACCATCTCGGAGTGTTGTTGCATAAGTGTTCTTACGCTCTCGGTTAACTTGATCTTTAGATTTGCCATTGTATTTTTCGTAGAATGATTTGTCGGTGTCACTAACACGGTTAGTTTTCTTCATAATTTCATCTATTTGGGCGTCTGTCGCTTCAAGGTTTCGTGTTTCCTTACGATTAAGTGAGTAATCATATTTTTGTTTACCATTGAATTGAGAACTATTTTTTACAATATCACTGACCTTATCTTCCCCGAGTTCTTTTTTAAGTTCAGCAAGTTGATCGTCGTTTAATTTTGAAATACCAACACCAAACTTTTTAAGTGCCGCTTGCTGAGCTTCTTGTGACATACCAAGAGCTTTTTTCTCCATTCCCTCGACTTCATCACGCATGTCTTTATATTCTTGTTGTGCAGTTGATGTCAGTAATGCAGTTCGAGCTTTAATCGATTTCATTTCCCCGTCGCTTGCTTCCAGTCTTTTTGCATCAGCAATAATTTTATCGTGTCGGCGTTTTTCAGCCCCTACATACCCACCCTTACTATCATCTGTTGAAAATCCCATTGTCTTCAGTGGTGCTGTATTAAAATCAAATCCCGTTTTTTCTTTTGCAAGTGTTCCTGCC